>CAZXKI010000019.1:0-12283 GCA_964641145.1 uncultured Candidatus Saccharibacteria bacterium
TACGAGCATTGCCGTTATTACACTCGTAGTATCCTGGGCGCCTTTTATTCAAGGCAGCTCTGTATCGCTCCTCTTTATTCTCATCATCCCCCTTATCTGGGCCGGCTTACGAGCAGGACCGCGCATTGTAACCTTGGGCATCTTTCTTACCGCAGTTATCGGGATTGCCGGCATTATTGGCGGAGACGTAGGAGCAATTTCCATAGAGACTCTTCTTTTAACCCAGCTGTTCTTGGGCACTATCACCATAGTATTTTTGATCTTTACTTCAGCAGTAGAAGAAAGAAAAGACGCCATTGCCTCGCTGCGCAAACACGTGCTTAACCTTGAGGATGCGGTCAAAGAAATCAGCTACCAAGACCAAGCCAAGGACGAATTTTTAGCACTTCTCGCCCATGAATTGCGTAATCCGCTTGCCCCTATCGTAAGCTCGGTAGAGCTGATTAAGCTTGAAAAAGGCTTGGACACCCCGGTGCGGCGTGTTATCCGCACCATAGACGAGCATATTACAACGCTTGTGCGCCTCGTAGACGACCTTCTTGACACCTCCCGCATATCGCAGAAAAAACTTAAGCTGCAGCGCGAGCCAATAGAACTCCAGCGCGTGATGCGCCGTTGTATGGCTGTTGTAGAACCCTTAATGAAGAATCGTGGCCATCACTTTACCGCCTCGATACCTCAAGAACCTCTATGGCTCGAGGCTGACCCTGTTCGTTTGGAGCAAATTGTTGTGAACATTCTTAACAACGCCGCCAAATACACCGAACAAGGCGGCTTGGTTGATCTGCAAGTAAAAATGCGGAATGGTTCGGTAGAGATCAGGGTGCGCGACAGCGGCATAGGTATCCCGGCGAACATGCTTGATAAAATTTTTGAGCCGTTCTTGCAGCTAGAGCGCAAAGATCGAATAAACGCCGGTATTGGTATCGGACTCGCTCTTACGAAATATCTTACTGAAATGCATGGCGGTGTAATAGAAGCCTTTAGCTCTGGCGAGGGTAAAGGAAGCGAGTTTATAGTGGTACTACCACTTCTTCCTTCTGCTCCACCAACACAACCTAAACAAGCTGACACCAGCGCAAAGCGCATCCCGGGAAAGCCTTTGCGTATACTGGTCGTAGATGACAACGAAGCAGCAGCGCAAACCCTGAGCAAACTCCTTTCTTTGCGCGGTCACAGCGTAACTATGGTATTTAGAGGCGAAGAGGCGGTACAGAAAGTGCCCCACCTGAAGCCCGACGTCGTATTGCTCGACGTGGGTCTGCCCGACATAGACGGGTACGAGGTTGCAAAACGCCTCAAACAAGCTGGCACAACTGCAACCCTTGTGGCAGTCACCGGCTACGGCGCGGAGAAAGATCGAAAGCAAGCTATGGAAGCCGGATTTTCGTTCCACCTGGTTAAGCCCGTGGGCCTTGCAGAGTTAGAAGATATTTTTAAACAGCTTCATCAAAGTATCAGGCGTAAGAAGTAATAATAGGACATGCAACTATTACTTACGTGCAGTGAATGCGGGCACCAAGAGTGGGGTTACTCGGGACGCGAGCTGATGAACAAAATCAGACTCCTTAACCACGCTTCTAAGGCTCACCCTATGCAGCTAGAGCGCGTTATGCGACTCTCGCTCCCTAAGGTAGAGAACACTACGTACCCTGTCTTTGCTTAAAAACTGCATAAGAAAAACCAAGACGATGGTATACTAGCGCCTAATGGAGCTGTTGCAGAGCGCACTCTTAGGCGTTGTTGAAGGCATTACCGAGTTTTTGCCTATCTCCTCGACCGGACACCTTATCCTTGTCACCGAAGCACTCGGGATCCCCCACACGGACTTTCAAAAAAGCTTCGAGATTATTATTCAGCTCGGGGCTATTTTAGCGGTCGTCGCGCTCTACTGGCGGGATCTTATAAAACTTGAAGTATTAAAGAAGCTGTTTGTGGCGTTTTTGCCCACTGCAGCAATTGGCTTTGCCCTTTATCCGTTTATCAAAGCGTACCTGCTGGGCAACGAAGCCGTGGTACTGTGGGCGCTCCTGTTGGGCGGCGCAGCGCTTATTGTGTTTGAAGTATTTCATAAAGAAAAGCCTCACGCAGCAGGTACCTTGGCCGAAATGAGCTACACGCAGTCTGCCTTAATAGGCTTGGCACAGGCTGTTGCAATAATCCCAGGCGTGTCGCGCTCGGCCGCAACAATCGTCGGCGGTCTTTTGCTCGGCCTTAAGCGCAAAACTATTGTTGAGTTCTCGTTCTTACTGGCCGTTCCTACTATGGCCGCGGCAACTGGGCTCGATTTGGTAGAAAGCGCTTCAAGCTTTTCGATGGACCAATTTACCTACCTGGCCGTAGGGTTTGTCACTTCGTTTATTGTCGCGATGTTTGCCATTAAATTCTTGCTCGCCTTTGTACGCTCTCACTCGTTTATCGCCTTTGGCTTTTACCGCATCTTTTTAGCGATTCTCTTCTTCCTCTTTATTCTTTAAAACAGTAAGCCGCCGCGTCTTCTTACGAAGCGCGGCGGCCAGAACATAATGAAGCGCGAGTCTATTGCTCGCTCGGAGGAACGGCAGGTTCCGGGGGCGGTTTCGTCCATTTAATATTGTGCTTCTCAAGCCACCCCGGCTGATTGAGCCTCCCCTCCTTCGCATCGACAATGAACATCCACCCCCACACGCACAGGAGGCATACCGCGCCAGCTATTTCCCCAGTCCACCCCTTGCTGCCAGATACCCAGATCACCGGAGCAACGGAGAGAAGAAGGTAGACATAGAGCGGTAGGACGACAACGCCGTGGTAGATATCCATTGCCGTCTTGTTGCCGATCGGCTCTCCCGGCGCAGCCAGAGAGAACATGCCTGCCACATATGCGACAGCGATGCAGATCAGATGGTAATTGGCGCCGACCCAGAAGGCTGGCAGGGAGACCGGCCCTCTCTGCAACATAGACGACGCCATGACCACGATCGCGATCAGCGTCATGTCGCCGATCACAGACGCATAGGATACGTTATAGCCGAGACCTTCGAGGCGGTCTCGGCCGACGAAGACGACGCCCCACGTGAGCAGGGCGAGTGTCAGGCCAATGAGCCACTGCGGCATGGCTGCAAGTGCGGCATGGCTTCCGATCAATTCCATCGTTAGTCTCCCGTTGCTTGAGGTTCACGTAACAAATTTCAACTGACACTAATTTTACATATTTTTTAGCAAAAGTCAATAGACACGATCCGCTATACTAAGCCAATATCCCTATGCGTATAGCTCTTTTTACCGACACCTTCCCTCCCCAGGTTAATGGCGTGGCCAACACGGTATACCGCTACGCCGCAGCCCTAAGCAGCATGGGTCACCAGGTGCGGATATTTACTATCTCCAAATATTCTGCCGCCGAACTTACTGAACACTTCGGCGATTTTAGTATTCACACCTTTCCTTCTCTTCCCGCGCTGGTATATCCAGGTGAGCGTATGGGCATCCCTTTTATTGGCACACTCAAAGCAGTACGAGCGTTTAATCCAGATATTATTCACACCCACACACCGTTTAGTGTTGGGTGGAATGCAGTGTACGCTGCACGCAAATTACACATCCCTCTCATTGGCACGCATCATACTTTTTTCGATCACTATCTCAAACATATTTACTTAGACTTTGCCTGGACGCGTCGGCTCGTTTGGAGACTTACCGTTAAGTACTACAACTACTGTGACTTGGTGATTAGCCCGACTAAATCTCTTAAAGAAGGCTTGGTTGAGCACGGCACCGTAAAACCTGTAGAGCTGTTACCCAACATTTTGGACATCGACTTTTACGCGCCTTCAGCCAAGCAGCCTGTACAGCACAAAACACTTGTGTACATGGGGCGTCTAAGCTACGAAAAGAGCGTGGACGACGTGCTGCGCGCTGCAGTGCAGGTGATGAAGCGCATCCCAAACACCTTGCTTCTCATTGTTGGCGACGGACCAGAGCGCGAAAATCTTGAAGCATTGTCTGCAAAGCTAGGTATCGCTGAACAAACTATTTTTACAGGCTTTCTGTATGGTGAGGAGCTAGTGCGCACACTCGGCCAAGCAGACGTATTCATAACTGGGAGCAAGAGTGAGAATATGCCGCTGGCACTTATGGAAGCTATGGCGGTCGGCCTCCCTATCGTAGCCGTGCGGTCGCTCGGCCTTGAAGAAATGCTGGTTCATCGCAAAAACGCTCTCCTTACGGCACCCGGCGAACCTAGGGAGCTTGCCAATGGTGTTATAGAAATTCTTGAAGATACAGCCCTGCGCAACCTATTCTCAGAAAATTCTCGCGCCATGTCACAGGCGTACTCCCAAAAGTCGGTGATGGGTAAAACCCTTGACCTTTACAAGCAAGCTAGCGCACATGCCGCCAAGCATCGTGCCACGTCCGTCCGAGAAAAGTAACTGAAACCCAGTTGATGCTGAGCTCCCACCACAATCTAGGCCAGCCCACCGCATGAGCGCGCCGGCTCGGGTGCTCTACCCACAAGCGTGTAACAAGCTTTATGCGGCCTCGTGTGCGCAGCCGGCCATACAATTCATTGTCTTCGGTAATGTTGAGTTTCTCGTTATAACCGCCAAGCTTTTTAAATGCGTCTGCGCGCATCATCTGAAACTCGCCTGAAATAGCCCCTGCACGGAAGATATTATTCACTACATAGCAGTTAAAATTTATGATTCGGTGCGATATAGCGTCGCCCCAAGTCTCTACCTCTTTTATCGTCCTAACCCGCGCCCCTATAGCAACAAGGTTCTTGTCTTGTTCAAATTCTTTTACTGCTTCAGTGCAGAATGTGTTGATGTCTACCAACGTTACGTCCGCATCTACAAAGACAAACAGGTCGCCTTGGGCCACTTTTGCACCCTCGTTGCGGCCACGGCCTGCATTGCGCGGCAGGTCTTCATACCGCACTACGTTGTCGGCATATTGTTCTGCAATTGCTATCGTACGGTCGGTACTGCCGCTGTCAGAGACGATAAGTTCATACGGCACACTCGTGAGCTTTCTAAGCCCCTTAAGCGTTCCTTCTATAGCTTTTTCTTCGTTAAAAGTGGGGACAATTATCGAGAGCATACCTACTTCGCTTTAGCGAATTGCTTGTTAATGTAGCGCACCATACAGAACGCCACAACAAACCCCGCAAGCAGAGCGATTATTTTAAAGCCGGGCGGCACGACACTCAGCACGTTGCCAAAATAGTAGCCAATACCCATGATCATAAACACCCACACAAAGCTGCCGATACAGGTTACCGCAAGAAAAGCCACAAAAGGCACTTTGAGCATGCCTGCCATGAGTATCGTTCCCGCTCCGGTGCCGTACCCGTTCGTCACTTTTGAAATAATAAGTATGGCTAGTTTGTAGCGATGAAAACGCCGTTCAATCTTCTCTACTACCGCATGAGTAAGTCCTATCTTTCCTCCCCAGCGGTTAATAAGACGTCGGGCCCCAAAAAAACCAACGAAGTACCACATGATGTCCGAGAGAATATCTCCGGACAAAAGAGCGAAGTAGGTGGGCCAGAACTCTGTCTGCCCCGCCTGCCACAGCACGCCTCCCGTCATCATCACAAACGCCCCCTCGGTAAAGGAGCCCAAAAAGATAAGAACGTATTTTGAACTCTCCAAAAACGCAATGATAGTGGCTAGAATATCCATGGAGTAGCGGTACAGCATATAGTATACTGCTTGTATGGATAAGCGGGATTATGCCCACTTAAGAAAGTCGTTGCCGTACTCAGCAATGGTCTACCCTGCAACGCTCTCCGAGCGGCTTAAATACCTGCTGTGGCGGGTTATTACCCCTGTTCACCCGTTTATTCGAGACCTTATACCGAAAAGCATCATTGAAAAACGGTACGCTATGTATAGACCGAATGGCCGTCAGGACTATTTGCTCGGCCACCTTTCACCTGGAGAGACCGTGGAAACCGTTGTAAGTTTCTTGGTTGATCGCGGATACGGCAACCACTTTGTGGCCCTTCGCGACGAAGGCGAGGTAGTTGGGTTGCGCTACGTGTCAGACTTCAAATATCAGTACCACCTGCGCATATTTGAGGACGGCGAAATACGCGGGCATTATGAATACACAACTGAATGCCACCCGTTCCTTCATGATAAACAGATTGGGTTTGAAGCTCGCACAGAAGAATTCCTCGAATTATTAGGAGACAAAATAGTACCGGTTGACAATAGGTAAAAAGACGTTATTTTGCAACGTTTTTTGATTTCTGAAGAGAGTTCCTTAAATCTTCATGTACCATCCTTCATACTCTAAAGGGTTCATTTACCCGTTAAAAGGTAACGCACCACACATACTATGCATCTACTTATTGTTGAAGATGAAGAAAAGTTAGCCAAAGCCTTAAAAAAGGGCTTGGAGTTAAAAGGATATGCCGTAGACTGGCTCCCTGACGCAGAAAAAGCGCGCACACGCATCATGCTCTACCGAAATGAGTATGACCTCATTATTCTTGATCTTATGCTTCCTGGCGTAGACGGCGCCACTATTACCGAAAGCGTGCGAGCCGAAGGTGTCACGACCCCTATTATCATTCTTACCGCCCGCAACGAGACTGAGCATAAGGTAGATCTCTTAAATAAGGGCGCTGACGACTACATCGTAAAGCCGTTTTCTTTTGAAGAGCTCCTTTCTCGTATTAGCGCTGTCTTGAGACGTCCGACCACCTCTAAAGCCCCGGTTCTAAAAGTCGGCGTTCTTGAAATGGACATCGGCACTCGCACGGTACGAAAAAACGGAAAAGAAATACCCCTCACACTCAAAGAATTTTCTCTTCTAGAGTGCTTTATGCGTCAGCCAAACGAAGTATTGTCGCGCGAAAAGCTGTTTGACCATGTGTGGGACTTCAACTCCCTCTCCTGGTCGAACGTGCTCGACGTACATATGAAAAACCTTCGTAAAAAGCTCGACCATACGGAAGACACAGAACCCTTATTTGAGACGGTGCGCGGTGTGGGATATAAGCTTGCAGGCGAAGTTCACGAAGACTAAGAGATTTCACCTCGACTTCAGGTCACGGAGCGTATGCTTGGCAACGGCTTTACCAGATTAATACTTTAAAAGTATGAAGGTGCTGGCTTGAGCTGAGGGGGTCTCTTTCCCACTTGTGGAGAGAGGCCCCCTCGGCGCTTTTTGCCCTGTATAATTTCCGGTATGGAAGGCCTTTCCAATTTTGAGAGGGATGTTCGTCCGTGGGGAGAGTTTGAGCGTTTTACGCTTAATGAACAAACGACGGTCAAAATAATTACCGTTAAGCCGAATGAGGCGTTTAGTCTGCAAACCCACGCTCACCGCAAGGAAGTTTGGCGCATTCTAAGCGGATCCGGCATCGTAACGGTTGGAGAAACCAAAACAGAAGCTGAGCCGGGAAGCAGTTTTTCAATCCCTCCAGAAACCAAGCATCGTGCAGAGGCCGGCAAAGATGGTCTACAGTTTTTAGAAATTGCATTTGGAGAGTTTGACGAGAGCGACATTACTCGACTTGAAGATAAGTATGGTCGGGCCTGATTTTCTTCCCCTTTTTCTTGTACTTGGGATTATAGCGCTTGGTGGTCTTGCGCTGTTTTTCTTTTGGCTTTCGCAGATTCGCAAGCCTGTCGAGCTTAAAAGATGTAAGGAGAACCCTATTCTAGAGCCCCGGCCTGATATTTGGTGGGAATCTGAGGCGGTTTTTAACCCTGCCGCTCTCTATAGCGGTGGCCGGGTGCACTTGCTCTATCGCGCCCTTGGACCCGATGGTATTTCTCGCATCGGTTATGCATCTTCCCCTGACGGTATTCACTTTGACGAGCGGCTGCCTCACCCAGTGTTTCAGCCCGACCGACGCTTTGGCATCCCAAATCAAAATAGAATATACGGACCTCTTTCATACAGCCAGACTTCATATGCCTCTGGCGGCGGCTGGGGTGGATGTGAAGATCCGCGCATGGTGAAAATTGATGACCATGTACACATGACCTTTGTTGCCTTTGACGGCTGGGGGTTTGTGCGTGTCGCCCTAGCCTCCATACTGCACGCCAGCTTTATAGGAAAAAAATGGAGCTGGAAACAGCCGGTGCTTCTTTCGCCTCCGGGAGAAATCCATAAGAACTGGGTTCTTTTTCCTGAAAAAATCAATGGCAAGTTTGCCATTCTGCATAGCATTACACCTAACATATTAGTCGATTACGTAGACGACCTTGAACACTTTGACGGAAACAAATTTATCTATGGCTCAACACGTGCCGGCGGCCGCGAAGGAGAGTGGGACAACATTGTGCGCGGTGCGGGCGCTCCTCCTATCAAAACCCCCTATGGCTGGCTCTTGCTGTATCACGGCATGAACTCAAGTGAACCGCACATTGGCTACAAAGTAGGCGCCATGCTGCTTGATTTAGACGATCCTACCCAGGTGCTCTACCGCTCTTCTCACCCCATTCTCACCCCAACCGAGTGGTACGAGCATGATTGGAAACCGCACGTGATCATGGCTACAGGCGCTGTAGTGGTGGACAATGATCTGATTGTCTATTACGGCGGCGGCGACAAGCGCATCGCTGCGGCACGTGCAGATTTGCGCGATTTTATACGCCGCCTTCAGGCAGACGAGCATATCGTCTTTACTCCGGTTACACTATAGAGGTATGTACGTTATACGCCGAAGCACGCATAACCCTTTTATCTCACCCGTGATTGA
Organism: uncultured Candidatus Saccharibacteria bacterium; assembly: GCA_964641145.1. Lineage (GTDB taxonomy): Bacteria > Patescibacteriota > Minisyncoccia > Phycocordibacterales > SBAW01 > GWA1-54-10. Next base: position 8,702 of record CAZXKI010000019.1, read on the forward strand.
TAAATCATGGGAGGCTCGCGGCACCTTTAACCCTTCGCCGGTTAAAAAAGGAAACATTACCCACGTGCTCTATCGAGCGCTCGGACGCCCAGACGCCCTCATGACACCTGCGGGCATTTCAACGATAGGCAAAGCTCTCTCATTAGACGGAAAGCATTTTCAGAATCGTCGGCAGTTCATCATCCCTGAAGCAGAGTGGGAAAAATATGGCTGTGAAGATCCGCGCGTCACCTTTTTTGAAGGTAAATACTATATTTTTTATACTGCGCTCGGCGGCATGCCCTTTGGGCCAGGCAACATCAAAGTCGCCTGTGCGATCTCTAAAGATCTTGAGACAGTAGACGAGCGTCACCTGATCACTCCGTTTAACGCTAAAGCGATGACACTCTTTCCTGAACGGGTAAACGGCAAAGTGACCGCAATCCTGACTGCGCACACTGATGAACCGCCTGCAAAAATTGCGCTCGTACAATGCGACGAAGTAAGCGACCTGTGGGATATCGGATTTTGGAATAAGTGGCACTCTGAACTGGACCAGCATGTCATTAACCCCCTACGCTTCGATCACGACCATGTAGAAGTTGGTTCTCAGCCGCTTAAGACAAAAGATGGCTGGCTGCTGTTTTACTCTTATATTCAGCACTATTTTGGAGGCGGAGAACGCGTCTTTGGCATCGAGGCCATGCTCTTAGACCTAGAAGATCCTCACAACATTGTTGGCAAGACCAAAGGCCCTATCATGGTGCCTGAAGAAATTTATGAGAAATATGGCATCGTGCCGGACATTGTCTTCCCTTCCGGAGCTCTGCTGCACCCCAACAACCGCGTCGACATTTACTACGGTGCGGCAGACACAGTCTGCGCGCGCGCCAGCCTTAACCTGCCAGACCTCCTCTCTGCCATGCTTCCTGAACGACGGGTTGAGCTTGCCGTACGCGCCAAAGAAAACCCTATCCTAGTACCTAATCCAAAAAATGCATGGGAGAAAAACGCTGTATTTAACGCTGCTGCAATAGATATAGATGACACCGTGCGCATTCTGTACCGCGCCATGGGTGACGACAACACCTCAGTGCTTGGCTATGCTGCCAGCAAAAACGGGGTGAAAATAAATGACCGCCTCGATGTGCCTGCGTATGTTCCGCGCGAAGACTTTGAGATGAAGCGCGGTAGCCCTACCGGCAATTCTGGCTGTGAGGACCCGCGTATCACCCGCATAGGCAACACGCTGTACATGACTTACACCGCCTACGACGGGGTGAACACGACCCGGGTTGCGCTTACTACTATTTCTATAAAAGATTTTCTGGATGAACGCTGGGACAAGTGGTCTAAGCCTGTGCTTACCACTCCTGAACATGTGAACGACAAAGACATGTGTTTGATGCCGGAGAAGATAAACGGCCAATACATGATCATGCACCGCATCGACCCCATGATTTGTGCCGATTTTCTGGACGACCTTGAGTTTAAGAAAAACAAGCTTACCCGCTGCATTGAGATTATGGGCCCTCGTCCTGGCATGTGGGACAGCAAGAAAATCGGCATAGCTGGACCTCCTATAAAGACTAAAAAGGGGTGGCTCTTGATCTACCACGGCGTATCTAAAACGTCGACCTATCGGCTTGGCGCAGTGCTCCTTGATCTCAAGAACCCCTCTATCATTATTTCCCGCAGCGTTGACACTATTCTTGAGCCTCTCGAGCGCTATGAAAAAGAAGGTATTGTACGTAACGCCGTATTCTCGTGCGGTCAGGTAGTGCGCGGAGACAGTTTGTTTATTTATTACGGCGGAGCTGACACGGTGCTTGGTGTCGCAAAAGTATCCCTACAAAAACTCTTGGATATCCTGCTCCCTGATAACCTGGCCTAAGATATGGACTTTAAGCCAAAGCTCATGGCATTCGACCTTGACGGTACGCTTGCTGAAAGCAAGCAGCGCCTCTCAGCAGAGATGGGCGAGCTGTTTGCTGAACTGCTTGAAGTAATGCCTGCAGCCATCCTCTCCGGAGCAGGCTTTGAACAATTTGAGAACCAGTTTTTACCGGCACTTCCTGCCGATGTGAAGTTAGAACGGCTATTCTTGTTTCCTACCAATGCAGCAGAGTGCTTTGTATACCGGAACGGATCATGGAAACCGAAGTACGATCTTTCTTTTAACCCAATGGAGCGTGGCCGGATTATGCAGGCCCTTAAAGAGTCGCTCGCAGAGACCGGCCTAAACCATATTCCTGAATACCAAGAAGACTGGGGCGAGCAGATAGAAGATCGTGGCGCACAGATTACCTTTTCGGCCCTCGGTCAGCGCGCACCCGTTGAAACCAAAAAGGCCTGGGATCCAAACCGCACCAAACGCAAGCCTTTGTATGAGGCGCTTAAGCGCAGGCTTCCGGACTTCTCTATCGGCCTGAATGCCACTACCTCAATCGACATTACGAAGAAGGGAGTTAACAAAGCATATGGCATACGCAAACTCATTGAGTTAAGCGGTGTCTCAGTCTCAGAAATGCTGTACGTCGGTGACGCGCTTACCGAAGGTGGCAACGATTCTGTCGTTGTGCAAACAGGCATCAAGACTCAGGAAGTGTTCGGGCCCGAAGAAACAGCGCGCCTCATTGGTGAAGTGCTGCGCACCACGCGCCACATGGCAACAGTCTGATAAACGGCTTTATTGAGCCATGTACTGAAGACCCTCTTGCAGAGTTACGGTTTTGATTCCTTTTTCTTTGATGTAGTTAACAATGCTCTGGAAAAGCGCGGTTGAGATAGCATATTCGTCGCCCCCGCTTGGCACCACATCATGAAGCTCAAAGATAACCCAGCGCTTATCTGCAATTGCTTGATCGATCCACGCTTTAGCTGAAGCAAGAGTAGTGGTTTTATCAAGACGAATATCGTAGAGCGCATATTTGTTAGCCGTTGGTGAGTTTAAGCCCCAATAACTACCGCGCGCGCCTAGGTAGCCTGCATTTTTGGTTACCTGCTCTACGGTGGGGTTAACACCGCCCACCGGATACAGGAATGTTTTTGGCGTAAAGCTATGCGCAACAAGATCGTCAAACGAACCCTTTATCTCAGTTTGCATTTGCGCTTGAGTAAGTGTGCTTAGGTCTGGATGAGAGCGCGAGTGGCCGCCGATTTCATGTCCCTCATTTTTAAGCGTAGTGAGATTCGCCCAACTCATATAGGGAGTTGAATCCACTTCTCCTGTGATAATGCCGAACATGGCTTTAATACCCGCAGTGTTTAGTATGCTGCGCGCATTTTGATACTGGGTTGCAAGTCCATCGTCAAACACGAGCGTTACCATACCTTGCGGAAACGGATTTGCAGGAAGCGCGGTAAGGGATACGTTGTCTATAGTAACGTTGCCGTTTTTGGCGATTGAGTGGAACACGGACATCTGGACTGCATTACGAGGTACGGTTACTTCCGCTCGCAACGACTGCCAAGCACCGCCTGTTGAGGGGGCGTTAGCAAGCCATTCATATCTATACGAACCGTCACTCATTTTAAACTCAATGTCGAGTTCGGTAACAACGTTTGAGCTATAGTCGCTCTTATACTCGTAGATCGTATTGC
>CAZXKI010000020.1:0-12135 GCA_964641145.1 uncultured Candidatus Saccharibacteria bacterium
GTCGCGAACTTAAGGCTGGACGGCAAGCGTATGTTATCTGCCCCCGCATCGACGAGCCTGATCCGGAAAAAGCATTTGCCCTCCAAGCCAAGTCTGTAAAAGCCGAGGCCAAGCGGTTAAAAAAAGAAGTGTTTCCTGAATACACTATTGGTATATTGCATTCCAAGATGAAGCCCGCTGAGAAAGACAACGTCATGGAGCAATTCTCTCGCAAAGAAATTGATATCTTGGTCGCAACATCAGTTGTCGAGGTGGGAGTTAACGTGCCTAACGCCACCATGATTTTTATCGAGGGTGCCGAGCGGTTTGGCCTTTCGCAACTCCACCAACTGCGCGGCCGCGTCGTACGTTCAACTCATCAAGCATTTTGTTTTGTCTGCCCAGAGACTCGCGGAGAAAAGACGATGGACCGCCTTAAGGCGCTTACTAAAGCTAAAAATGGATTCGAGCTTGCAGAAATGGACCTGATGCAGCGCGGCCCTGGAGAGCTCTCAGGTCGCCAGCAATGGGGCATCTCCGACATTGGCATGGAGGCGCTTAAGAACTTGAAATTGGTTGAAGCGGCGCGCACCGAAGCCGTAGCCCTTATACAAAAAGGGCCAGAGCTTACAAAGCATCCGACCCTTCTTGCCGCACTTACCCGCCGCACTCAGACAACCCACTACGAGTAGGCGCGGTTATTTAGCGGGCAACGATTGCTTTGTCGATCAATAAATTTCTGTCTTCGTTCTGAGCGGGATTGTAATAATCGTTCGTAAACTCGAGTTTGAGTGTATGAACACCCGCAGTGATACCAGGTACCGTTACCCTAAATGTCTTAAGTGTAGTGGAGTTAACGTTGACGTTTGACTTTACAACATTGTCGATACTGACACGCATGTTTGCCCACACCCCTGCCGCCTTGGTGCCACGGGCCACCAAGTCGAATATATACGTACCAGCAGTGTCAAAAGTAATAGGTTGAGCAATATATCCATTTGAATTCAAGTTCCACACTCCGCTCACATTGCCATTGCCGCCCACTTTTGTCTGAAAGCTCTCAGCCTCAACGGTCAGCGGGAATGCGGATGCTGGCGGCGTCGTGGTACCACTAAGTGCCGCTACTGCTTCCTCAAACGTGTCGGCCCGGGTCACCCCATCGTTCCACAACACATTGGTAAAACTCTGCTTCGAACGATAGTAGCCCATTTTCCAATAGTGGCCTCCGACAGGGTCCGTGCCGCGATACTGAAGTGTGGGAATATTGGTAAGAGTAGTCATCTGTGTAAAGGTGGTCTCGCCTTCATTTCTGCGCCAGACCGTTATTTCTCCTGTTGCATCTTTTGCAAAGGTAACCTTAAGAATAAAGTCGACCCATTGGCCAGGGGTAACAGGGCCCAACGCACGATGAATGCGAGGCGCTGTAGTGGTGTCTCCCCCGAAGTGATCAAGATTATAGCCGTCTGCATCTACCCCAATCGCTACCAAAGGATATGCATCAAGATAATCCGGCCCATGAAGCTGGAATAACAGGGACCATTCCGGAAACTGGAAGTTAGGCTCAAGACGTACACTAAATCCATAATATTTAGTGCCACTCGTTAGCCCTTCGAGAAGATCAGACCCGTTAGGATTGGTCATAATGGTCAGCTCAGCACGCTCACTGCTAGCACAGCAATTGAGAGGGTTGTCGCCTGAGCGAACTTCTACACGCATTGCTTTGCTGCCAGCACGAACAACATCACTAACAAGTTGTATGCTATATGCACCTACTGCCTGTTTGCTAGACCAGCTACCCGGACCAGTGAGTACACCTTGCTCCCACCCGCCCTGAAAGGTCACTGCAGCAGAAGCGCTAAACGGCAGGCTTATTAAAAAGAGACTTGAGAGTACAACCGAGACCAGTGTTCGGATAGACATAGTGCGTTTATAAAGAAATAAAAGGAGCCTCTTTAGTATAAATGAATAAGGGCGGTTTCCCGCCACCCCACATCCATACTGCTGATAAAACCTGGTTTAGGCCCCTCAGCCCTGTCACTTAACTATCCGTCCTCTCTCCTTCATGTACAAGCACGGTTATACACAGTGTGGGCGCGGCAGGGTTCGAACCTGCGACCGGTCGAGTATAAGTCGACTGCTCTACCAGCTGAGCTACACGCCCAAAACAAACTTACTGTAACAATTCTTTATCAAAAGCGAAACGTCCTCCTCACTCGAGCCTTTACTTTTTTAATAAAATATTGTATTATACCGAACAGGCACCTTCACACAGGAAAGAAAGAGAGGATAGAGATGGATGCCTTCTTGAACAACGTTGGGGGGATCGTCGATGCGTCGGTGATCTGCATGTACGACCTTCCCCGCTACATGGTGATGACATCGCTCAGGCTAATCGCCTACACGACAGTATTCGCTGTGATCCCGGCAGGAATCTTCGCCTACTACATGGATCGGTGGTATGTCCGCCGGCGCAACTTACAAAACTGAGGAGACCGAGATGTCGCCCCACACCAATGATAAAACGCAAGGAAAACTTCCGGCGTTCGACCCCGACCTCTCACCCAGCCACCCGCACAACAAGAAAGCTGCCGAGCAGCGAGAATGGCGGTTCGACCAGGCTAAAGATCACTACGTTGACTCGGACGGATGTCTCACAGCGGACAGATTTGGACAACCGCTGTAATCCGAGAGGAACAAGCAGAAAGCCCCGGCGCATGCGCCGGGGCTTCTTTTTTGCCCACTTACACTATCGGCGCATGCTCAATATCTTGTTTCTTTTTTGGCGTAATACCGTTTGCAATCAGGATGTTCTCAAATTCTTCGCGCTCAATAGTTTCCACCTCCACTAGGCGCTTAGCGATTGTATCAAGCACACGGCGGTAATCGGTAAGGATTTTCTCTGCTTTTTTGTATGAGTCATCAATGATCTTCTTTACTTCCGCATCAATATCTGCAGAGACCTTTTCAGAATAGTCACTTCCCTCTACCCCCCTTCCAAAGAGGGCGCGGCCTCCGTCTCCTTCGAGAGCCACTGTTCCCATCTTCTCGCTCATTCCCCAGCGAGTTACCATGCTGCGCGCAAGATTTGTTAGCACTTGAAGGTCATTTGAGGGGCCGGTGGTCACATCATCAAACACCATCTTCTCTGCAATATAACCGCCCAACGACATCGCAATGTCATCTAGAAACTCTCGTTTGCTCTGCATCTTCTTATCTTCAAATGGAAGTTTGAGCGTATATCCTGCAGCGCGGCCGCGGCTAATGATCGAAATCTTGTGCACCGGGTCGGCGTAAGGAAGCACGCTTGCAACAAGCGCGTGACCGGCTTCATGATAGGCAGTAATTTCTTTTTCTTTCTTGTTGAGCACGTGGGTACGACGCTCCGGACCAAGCATTACTTTTTCGATTGAGCGGATCAGGTCGTACTGCGCTACCGTACGACGGTTTTCGCGTGCGGCCAAAATAGCACCCTCGTTCATAAGGCTGTAAAGGTCAGCGCCGCTAAAGCCTGGTGTGCGCTCTGCAATAACTTCCAGATTCACATCTTCTGCAAACGGCTTCTTGCGCGCATGGATCTTCAAGATTTCAAGGCGGTCGGAGCGGTCTGGGAGATCAATAGTTACACGACGGTCAAAGCGGCCCGGGCGAAGCAGAGCCGGGTCGAGTACGTCTGGGCGGTTTGTTGCCGCCATAACGATAACCTTCTCATTTGGTTCAAAGCCGTCCATCTCGACAAGAATCTGGTTGAGGGTTTGCTCACGCTCATCATTGCCGCCGCCAACGCCAGTCCCGCGGATGCGGCCTACTGCATCAATCTCGTCAACAAAGATAATAGAAGGTGCGGCTTTTTTAGCGGTCAAAAAGAGGTCGCGCACACGGCTTGCGCCTACACCCACAAACATTTCCACAAACTCCGAGCCCGAGATAGAGAAAAACGGCACCCCTGCCTCTCCCGCCACAGCGCGAGCAAGCATGGTTTTGCCCGTACCTGGAGCTCCCATAAGCAAAATACCCTTAGGAATGCGAGCGCCTATATCCAAAAATTTCTTTGGATTCTTCAAGAAATCAACAATCTCCAACAACTCTTCTTTTGCCTCTTTTGCGCCTGCCACATCTTTAAACGTTACGCGGGAGGTTGCGTCGTTGGGGTCAATAACGCGGGGCTTGCTTTGGCCAAACGAAAACGCCTGGACACCTGCCCCGCGCACCTGGCGCGAGAGGTACCAGACAAAGAACACCAACAGCAATATGGGTGCCAAAAACGGAGCCAGCGTCAGCAGCCAGAACTGGAAACCTGTCTCACGCTTGATATCAATAGACACTTTATTGAGTGCTGGTTTTGATACACCGTAGTTAGTCAGTGTCTCAGTAAATGCTGCATCTGGTTCTTTCTTGGTCTTCTTTTTTGATTCGTCCGCATAGGTTGCCTCCACCTCTTCCCCTGACACTACGATAGACACAACTTTGCCTGTCTCAATATCCTGTGCAAGTTGCGAAATCGGAATTTCCTGCGGAGCCTCTTCCCCTTCACCCATAAAATAGGTATAGGCACCCGCGATAAGCAGAAGCACAAGAACACTTGTTGCTAAGTTAACCCAAAAAGAGTCACTGCGTGGCATCTTAGGAGTAGGGATATTGGACAGAGACCGGCGCGGACGCTTACCCCCGTCTGGCATCTTATTCTTATTATTAGTGTCGGACATGTAGCACCGAGTATACCATTTTGGCTATACAGGGCAAAAGGTTTTCTGCATGCTATCCTAGCCTTGTGAACTTAATTGAGCACAAGAAGGCGCGGTTCGACTACGACATCCTCGAGGAATACGAGGCGGGTTTAGAGCTGTTTGGCCATGAGGTAAAATCACTTCGAGCAGGCCACGCCAAGCTAGAAGGCGCACATATAATAGTGCGTGGCGGAGAAGCGTTTGTGGTAGGCATGGTGATTTCACCCTATCAACCTAAGAACACTCCCGCCGACTACGACCCCAACCGCAGCCGTAGGTTACTGCTCACTAAGAAAGAAATCGCTGATTTGGCCGCAGCAGAAGGCCAAAAAGGCTTGACAATAGTGCCAATTTCAGTGTATAGTAAATCAGGTAAATTAAAGGTGCGCATTGCAATTGCACGCGGACGTAAGAAATTCGACAAACGTGCCGTCTTAAAGAAGCGTGACACTGAGCGTGACATACGTAGAACTTTGAAAAATGAATAGACTAGGCCGTTCCCAGAAAGATTGGTTGCACTCAAGCAGTTTTTCTGGGGATGCCAGGCCTAGACAATACATATATTCGCATTACATGCGGGAGAGCAGTGGAGATCTGCTATAAAAAACTTCAAACCATAACTGCAAAATCAGTTACGTCACCGTATTTCTCGGTGAATGATCTTTCGTTCGCCACTGCGCGAGCCTAAGGTCACGTCTGCCCTAGCGAGCCCGGCTCTAGGTGTAGGTGTCATATAACGGGCTATGGATAGTGGAGTGATTCGCTACTATTCGAGATAAAGAATCTGCCGCTCAACCTTATTTCGTCTACTTCTTACTGTTGAGCGTAAGACGCTAAAGTAGTCTACCTCTCGTAGATATGTTTTGTGTCTTTGTGTTGCACGGCGGTTCAACTCCGCCCATCTCCACATCTGTCTAAAACCGCCCATTGTGGGCGGTTTTAGGTATGCTACCGTAACGGTATATGAATAAATTAATACTGCGTGTCCTATTAACCACGGCTCTGTTTGCCGGTGTGGGTGTTTCTATGGTTTCTGCTCAGACAATCAACTTATCTAACGATCCTATATACGCCCAATCATTTTCTCATTATTGTCCTCCGTATGAAGGGTCATTTATTGCCAATGGTATATACAGCCCAACGGCACGTAGTTGCGTTTATTCTATACCTAATGATGTGCGTGCGCCTGGACATCGGATTCTAATGGCTCTATATCAGGGGATACCGGGTAATTCCACACTTGTGCACAATGAGTTTGTATTTGACGGCTCATTTACTCCTACATTAGTACAAATACAAGACCCTGGGAACTTTAGTGGCTATCAACCAGGCGACAAATTTTTTGGGGTTGCACTCTCAGCAGGCCCTCAGGCAGGGTCTCGGTTTCCTGATATTGAGCAATTCAATGAAGCATTTACTAGCGGGTCCACCACTACTCCTAACAATAACTACCACCTAATTCAATGGGAGCTCGGTGAGTTTGACGCTACGGGCCCTCAAATTACGATAACAAATCCTACCGAAGGTTCTGCTCACGCACAAAATGCAACAGTCTTCGCAAGCTCAACAGTAACTGATAACTCTCCACTCAAGACAGTAGCCTACATCTTTAACGATGTGCAGATTAACCCTAATGACCCTCTTCCTGTTAGCCTAGCTTCGTTGGGCCCAGCCAAGCTTACCGTAATAGCTATCGATATCTTCGATAACTTCTCGGAATCTACTGTAAATTTCAACATCGTACCCGCAACCACAGACATATGCCCAAATGTTCCAGGCACTCAAACCTCCAGCCCCTGCGCCGACGAGACTTGTGTCAACGGTGGCGGCACCTGGAACGGCAGCTCGTGTATCCTCCCTACTCCAACCGACACAACCGCCCCTGTCATTACCATTACCAACCCCCTCAAATACGCAATCTATGAGCGCGCAGAGACCGTGTTTCTAACGGCGACTGTTACTGACACCTCTGCCATAGCCACCACTACCTATTGGTTTAACGGTAAGAAGATTAACCCGGCAAACAAGCTTGCCTTCAACAGCTCAACACCAATCCTAAGTAAGGTATCGGTTGCTGCAAGTGATATCTACGGAAACAAATCTACCAGCACACTCGCCTTCTTTGTGGTTAAAAACAAGAATAGCTGCTTAACTGATCTTGTTGCTATCCTGCTCGCCATCAAGCTCGACCACACTCTCCCCGACAAGCCGACTATTGAGCAACTCATCGCAAACTGCAAAGATCTTCTGAAGGGTTACCACCGCTAACTAGTTGGTAGGCCTAGACTCCCAAAAGCCCATGGTACGCTATAAGCACCATGGGCTTTTGGCGTTACACAGTTTTCGCCTTGTTGCTCTCTTGCACCACAAGCGCTCTTCCTCTTTTAGTCTCCGCACAAACGATAAACCTTTCTAACGATCCAGTATATGCAGAGGATTTTTCTTTTTACTGTCCTCCATATAAGTTCTCATTTAAAAATGGATACTCTTATCTGCCTTTAGATAGAAATTGCATTTATTCTATTCCCACAACCGTAAATTCTTTAGAAGAGAACATTGTTATGTCATTGTATGAAGGCACACTAGGTGAGGCAATTCTTGTCCGCCGCGAACTTATTATGCGTGGGCCACCAACTCCCACCTTAGTCCAAGTACAACATCCAGGAAGTTTTGATGGTTATCACTCTGGAGATGAATTCTTTGCTACCGTGTTCCCAAGTGGACCACTTTCTTCATCCACTTATCCCGACCTTGAACAATTTCATGCCTACTTTACTACCGGCTCCTCAACCGGTATTCTGCCGCCTAACCAGAACTATCGCCTTATTTCCTGGAAATGGGGCCCTAAACCCGTGTCCGAATATGACCCTGTCATTGTAATTCCAGGCATCTTAGGCTCATGGATAAAAAACGGACAATGGGTCATCGACCCTGTCTTTCATATATACGACAACCTCACCCAAACTCTTGTCGCTAACGGCTACGCCAGCGGCGTCACCCTGTTCACTCTTCCCTATAACTGGACTAAAACAAACGTACAAACCGTAGATCTTCTCAAAGAAAAAATTCAGGAGATAAAAAGTATATGCAACTGCTCACGAGTCGATATTATTGCTCACTCAATGGGCGGCCTTATTGCCCAGCAATACTTACAAAGCGATGACTACGGCAACGACGTAGACCAGATCATATTCGTAGGCACACCCCACTTAGGAGCCCCGCTTGCCTACCCCACTTGGGAAGGCGGAGAAGTGCGCATGTTTGGTTCTATACTCGATGGGATATTCAAAGCGTTTCTGAATGCTGGCGCACGCCAGTTAGGGTATGAGAACTTGGTTGATTTCATACACAGCCAAGTGGTATCTGTAGGAGAACTTCTACCTACGCTTCACAATTATTTAAGTCGAAACGGTACCGAGCTGACATATCCTGACGGATATCCTCGAAATATTTTTCTAGAGAATCTTATCGCCACAGTGGGAAGAATTGTTGATCTAGATTCTACGCTTATCCACATACAGGCAGACAACAAAGCAAATAATACGATCGAGTCCTACAGCGTTGGGGACCCCAGCGGAACAGTAGTGTGGGAACACGGTAGGCCTTTACATTCCGTCTCCACCGTAGGAGACGGCACTGTCCCCCACTGGAGCAGTCAGATATTTAGTGCAAAAATAATTGAAAACACTGACCACACTAAAATGGTTTCAGCGGCAAGCAGCTATATATTTGAAGAGCTGAACAAAAAAGAGCCATCCGTAACTATTAATGACCCGTATCTGCAGAGAGTATTTAAGAACGCCCTCTTCATAAAAGTTATGTCACCTATCGACATCCAGATAATCGCTCCTGACGGCAAGCGTCTTGGGAGAGATTTTTCCAGCAATACCGAACTTTCTGAAATTCCCGACTCATTCTATTCAGGCTTTATTGGTGATGATGAGTACGCGATCATACTCGACCCATTGCCAGGCGCATATAAAATCCAAGCTCTTGGCACCGGCACAGGCTCTTATACCCTCTTCGCAAGTCAGACCTCTGAAGCAACTACCACTCAGTCAGAAGTAATCGGAACTACTACCCCCATGCAATACAGTTCTCACACCCTTACGCTTTCTGCCACGACAACCAACGTTGTTATTGTTAAAGATGCACCTACTTCTACCCCTACAACCATAACCCCGGATACTTGTGTCACTGATATGCAAACAGCCTACAACAAGAAATGGATCACCAAAAAACCAATCTATAACGAACTCATTGCCGACTGTAAGTTACTAAAAGTCCTATTTACGAGTCGGGATAAAGCCAAAACAAATCTTATCCGCACAGGCATAGTGCGTACTATAAAAATCACTCTAGACCGCATGGACCAGCTCGCAAAAGACAAAAGCAATACGAAAGAAGGGCGCGAGATCATATACAAAAATACATCGTGGTTCCGCGCGCACGAACTATAAAGAAAGGCCCGCGGCGATGCGCCGCGGGCCCGAGTTTCACTGCGTTTTAGCAGCCTTTTTTTACCGTGAGGTTGGCTTTCCCTTGTCGCACAAAGCCAAGCCTTTCAGCACCGGCACGGGTGACATCGAGCGAGACTCCTCGCACAAATGGCCCGCGGTCGCGCACAGTGACGCACAGCGACCTGCCGTTTCTGGGGTTGGTGAGCAGAAGCCTGGTCCCAAAGGCATAGCTTCTGTGTGCCACGATGTGTGGGTCTCCCGCACTAAAGGGGTAGCCGCTCGCGGTCTTTGCGTTGCAGCAGTCGTACCAGCTTGCTACTTCTGCCCGTGTAGAAACGGGAGAAGCCAGTGCGACCAATGCCGCAGCTGCAGTTACGCGCAGTACCATCATGCACTCCAAGGTTGCGCCCCCGCGCCATTCACAGACCCTCTGTTCAGTAGAAAAAAAGTTCAAGCAGTCTCGCCCCAACTTTTGCTCTACTCAACGAACGAACTTCTTTTTTGATTATACACACACATCATGAGGTTACAAAGAATTTTTGTGAACAACACATAAAAAGTCCGCAGCGAATGATGCCGCGGACTTTGCTCTTTTGGACTCCGGGTCAAACCAAGTCAACAAACCGCATCGGATCTGGAAACTCCAAAGCCATGGCGAGAGGTTCGCGGAGTGGCCCATACCCATCAAGCCCGTCCGGCTTGAGAAGGAACTGCTCGTAGCGGCCCAGTGTCATCGCCTGCACATGCACATGCGGATACCAGTACCCGTTACGCTCTGGCGGCGCGATGGTGCCAGCCAACTCCCCCGCTCGTATTGCCTGCCCTACCTGACATAGCGAGTCGATGTGAGCATATATCAGCACGAAAGGCTCTGGGTCAAGCCTGACAAAAACCCGCGTACCCCACCCGTGCTTATCAGGATGATCGTTATCAACCCTGACCACCCTCCCACTCCGACTAAGCGCTACCTGAGTCCCAACCGGAGCATTAAAGTCGACGCCGAGGTGGAGAAACTTTTTCCCTTGCTCTAAGTAACTGCCGCGCCAAAGCGTCGAGCGGTCCTCCATCCATCCTCCGTACGACCACTCGAGCTCACCGTGGGCCACATGACAGTTGACTACCAATTTCATACAGAAAGACGGCTCGAGTAGCTCATTGTGCGGCAAAAAAGAGGCAGTGCGCACTGCCGGATACCACACCTTAGCGTGCGTGTTCAAGTTTACATACCCGAAATGGTCTGCGAGTTCTGGGAATATCTTGCAGCGATCCATGTCGCCCTCCTTTTCTGCATCCAAAGTGATAGTACGTGAGATAAAAAGAATTCTCAATGTAAATAAAAAGACCGTGAGCGAGTATTGAACTCGTTCACGGTCTATCCCCGGCCTCTCACGTCATATAGTTCGTGAGAGGGCTACTGGGAGAGAAGCCTGCGCTTCTGGTTGGCCGCGAGCAGCGGAGAGACGACACCGGCGACGACGCCGCCCACGAGAGCGCCCGGGGGGCCAGCGACTGCGGCGCCGGCCGAAACCGCACCGATGCAGAACACGGTGCTGGCAACGCCATTCACCACGGCGTGGCGACGTTCGCTCGCCAGGGCCGTGACGACGCCGGTGGTCGGACAGGTGATGCCGAGGCTCTGGCCCACGGTCGGCGCCTTGCCGCCGAAGAGGCTGACGCCGTTGCCGAAGAGGAACTTGCCGTCGGCCGAGGCCGGAACGGAAGCGGCGAGCATGGCAAAGCCGGCAGCGCCGGCGATCAAGATCTTACGCATTTTCGAATGTACTCCTCTGTTGGGCCAAGGACCGTTTCCTATGGCAAAATGGAGTGTAACCCATATTTAAATATTTGTCAATATTGTGCCGCTTCCCTATTTGTTGGCCTATATGAAGGCCCCATATATAGAGAAAAGGGCTGCGGACAACGTCCGCAGCCCTGTCGGCGCCGAATTGGCGCGTCAGCCGTCTTCCCAGCCCTTGGCCGTATAGGTGGAACAGGCAGATTCGCCCCTCGTGTTCTCGACGCAGATGCGGACGTAGCCGCTGGTGCACTCCTCGTCGATCCACCAGTTGATCTGCTGCCCGTCGGTGCCGTTCCGCAACAGGATGTTGCGGATGGTCGCGTAGGAAGCACCCGGCTTCACGCAGTAGGCACCGGTCCCCCCGAGGCGAAAATAGGTGTCGTCGGTGTTGTCCCCGAGAAGCAACACTTCGAAGCCGCCGACGTTGTTGTCGTAGTACCAGCCACCCACGTAGGCGTTGGCAGCCGGAGCAGCGGCGAGCATGGCTGCCGCTGCTGCGGCAGCCAGAAGCGTCTTGCGAATCATCTGTATATTCCTCCTTTGGTTGTACTACCAAAGAGCCGAATGGCCCTTGGTTGGTATGGACACTAGCACAGTCCCCCACTCCACCACAAGTATATAAAAAAGGAAGGTCGCGGCATGCCGCGACCTTTGTTTCCTGTGTATAACTCACCTACTTCAGCATTTCGGCGAGGAACTTCAGCATTGCGGCTTGCTCAGCCGCATGCCCTGCTTCCGCCTCCACATTCACATAGGGAATTCCCTTCTGTGCCGCATAGACAGAGAGCGATCCGTCGTCGGTTACTGCCTTGTTGTTCTGCAAGACCACGTTGTACTTGCTGCCACGCAAAGGCACGTAGAGATCAGGCGTGGTCACGAAGAAGAAGTCGTCCGGGTCGAGTGCCGGATTGACAAAGGCCTTGCTCGCCTCCTTGGCCATACTGCCGCCCGGCTTATAGTCCGAGACCGCGTAGGCGCCGTCTGTGTTGTTGTGGATGGCTACGATCGGCTTCCCGTTAAGCCCTCCTTCGATGACACTAGCGATATCTTTGGCGATCGCCCGCGTCATGTTGAGCGCTTCTTGCGAGTAAGGGCCATTGGCCTTGAGGCTCGCCGCAGCGCCCTTGTCGGTGAACATCCGGTTCGGGTCGACGACATACGTCTTGCCGCCATG
>CAZXKI010000021.1:0-11658 GCA_964641145.1 uncultured Candidatus Saccharibacteria bacterium
AGGTCAGCTGACGAACCACCGCTGATCTTCACAAGGTCCGGAGAGCCTGCGACGATCGTGCCGCCAGATACGCGAGTCACTGTTGCCGAAGCACCAGATGAGGTTGCAGTACCGTCTGCACGAACCATCTTGAAGGCCAAACCGTACGTGCTGAAGTTCGTAGTAGTTGTAGCGTTTGCATTCAACGGAACGTATACATCGTCAGAACCAAAGGCTGTGACGCGTACAGTCATCTTCAACGTACCGTAGCTGTTAGCTGCAGTCTGTGAGTTGTTGCTTACAGTTACAGTTTCACCAACCTTAGCAATCTGGATGCCCTTAGAGTAGAGCGTCTGAGTGTAGGTTGTGAGAGAGCCTGTGCGCTCGCTAACCGACTTACCATCAGATACAGCCTTGGCATTGATGTTCCATACTGATGCTGAAGTTGAAGCAGTTACGCTGTCACCCTGATCGAAACCAGTTGAGTTGGTACCTGCAGTGGTTGCAATGGTCTTAACCTTCGCAACGATCTTGTAGGTTGCGCTGTTTCCAGCATTCAACTCTTCAGTGTCGTCGAGAGTGAAGGTGAGAGCCTGCCAGGTGGTGTTAGCGGTGCTTGCACCAGTAACCTCAGCCAAGCGTGAGCTACCCTTCATGAGGTAGAAGTCAGAGACAACATCGTCAACAGTGTCTACACCAGTAACGGTGGTAGAAGCCTTAACGGTGTCGAAGGTCATATCTGCACCTTCAGCCTTGAGGGTGAACTCTGCGAGAGTGATCTCAGTGCTGTTAGATGTAGAAACTTCAATGTTGCCTGTCTTAGGATTGCTTGAACCCTCGCTCATGCGGAGTTTGACGTCCGTAGAAGACGAAGCGCGGCTTACGTATACACCTGCGTTTGTAACGCTGGTTGTATCGAAGAGCACTGCGCCAGTGGCATCAGTGTAGCGAACCTGAACGAGCGCTGCTGTCCAGTCGTTAGTTGAGCCATCGTCATCAGAGTCGATAGACGAGTTAGCCTTGAAGCCAACGTTGAAGGTAACCTTGTTACCAGAACCCATGCGGATAACCTGAGAGACCGGGATGCTTGCAGAGTAGACACCTGCAGAATCGCGAGTGAAGTTATCTGCATCCATTGAGCCGACCTTCTGGCCATTTGCCCAGATGCTGATCTCGTCTGCGTAGTTCGAGAGGCGGTCAGATGCGGTTGCATCAACTGCTGCTGTGAAGCGTACGCGAACGTTGGTCACCAAGAGGTCAGAACCAGAAGCCTCGCCCTTGAAGCCGAGAACTTCCTGAGTCTCACCAGTGAGTACCTCGTCTTCTACGTCAGTAGAAGTCTGGGTAACGCTGAGAGTACCTGCTGAACCCGAGAGGCTCGGGTTTGTACCAGTGCCAGTACCTGTTCCAGTACCAGTGCCAGAACCCATACCCCAAGCTGCGCGAGAAACAGGACCGAAGTAACCTGCTGCCGGGCTAACACCCTTAGAAGCCTGCCACTTTGATACTGCTGCCTGAGTCTGAGCACCGAAGTAACCTGTTGCACCTGCCGGAATCGAGAAGCCCATCGAAATGAGAGACTGCTGGAGGCAGGTTACCTGTGCACCAGAAGAACCCATGGTGAGGTCGCTGGTGATGCTGCAGGAAGCTGAACCGCCGGTTGAACCGCCGGTTACCAAAGCCTGGATTGCTGCAGCCTGAGAGCCTGACAAACCAAGAACCTGGATGATTGTCGTAGCTTCAGCCTGAGTCAAAGCCTGAGCAGGAGCTACAGCGCCACCGAAGGCAACTGCGAGAACCAAGCCAGCGCCGACCGCCAAAGAGACGATGCGTGAACTTTTTGTAATGCTAATAGTCATAACAACTAATTTACTTGTAAACCTAACTTGTAATCGCACTAATAATATGTCTACCTGCTCTTCCGTCACCTTGCGCCGATCTCCTTATAAAAAGGAAGCGGACAAAATTCTGGAGAGAACGTTGGTAGTAAGAGAGGAGGGGAGTTACAGCCGTATTGCGTCAGTGGTGGAACAAGGTAATTCAGTGAGAGAACAAATTGCCTGCTTTTTATACAGACGTGTTGAGCATTGTGCTCTTACACAATTTCTTCTTAATGGATTATTCAGTTTTCAATGAACTACCCTAAAAACTCTTGCGCTAACCCAAGAAACCACGGGATAGTCGCTAGAGACTATTATAGGTTCTCATCAGCGAAAGCTGATAAAAACGCTGTGGATAACAGCCAAAATAGCCCTTCGGGGCTTCCTGGTCATACGTTCCACACCCCCGAATGTACACTAAAGGGTACAGCGGGTCAATGTATATTGAGGGGCTAAAAAGGGGCGAAAATAGTTATGCAACAGAACTTACCTTATATATACTCCAGCGTCGCTCGCCTTCTCTTATAACTAACCCTCTTTCTATAAGTGTCCCCAACTCCCGTTGGATAGTTTTCTCACTGCAGTCTCTAATTATGGCCGATATGCCCTTTATAGAAATGCCATCATTTTTCTTTATTATTTCTAGGATTTTGAGCATTCTATCTCCTCCGGTTTCCTGGTCTTTTAGCCTTAAATTTGGGCTTTTGTTTTGGTCCTTTATATGTCCTTTATAGTTGTCCTTTATGTTTTGTTTGGGCAAATCAAGCGGCATAGGGAGAAAGGAGTCGTACATATCTTCTGCGGAGATTGTAACTGCCAAATGATCTTGAGTAATAGCTAAACCAGACACCTGACCCTTGTCAGCCAAACGTTCAATAATTGACTCATACTCTTGAAGCAGCACTGATATGTTTTCTTTTCCAATTTCCCCTTGAGTTCCCAGAAGCCTCAGAGAAGAAAGGAGGGAGAACAACCTGGCTAGCAATTCCCTTTCCGTTAGTTCCCCTGTCATGACTCGCAACAGCGCGCCAGGGATACGGACTGATTCACTGAGTGTCTCTAAGAATAGGGGAGTCGGCACAGGCATTCGCTGACCCAAAAGCAGTAGCACGTGGGCAAGTCTTTCTGATTTCAAGTAAGGGAAGTACCAGGCAGAATGTCCTTTAAAAAGGCTTGATTGTAAAGCTATTTTATTAAAGTCTTTTTTCATTCTTCTGCCCGATGTCTTTTATAAATTAGATAATGTCCTTTACATATAAAAGACTTCTGTAAAAGACTGATGTCTTTTAGCGTATCGCCTACTTTCTTTAAACGCAAGAGCCTTCTCACATGCTATGATGTGTGGTGTCTATGGCACGCAAAAGCAGCAAAAAAGAGCCCCTTATAAAGAACCCTCTTGGCGCTGTACCGATGGAAACAAAGCGGAGTGTTGTAGTAATCATACTCGTAATAATTGGGCTTTTTCTCCTCCTTGCTGCTTTCGGTATTGCTGGCAGCGCCGGAAGTGATGCGTACCGCTTGTTTAACCACTTTCTTGGTGTGGGCTACTTCCTACTCCCCTTACTATTTTTTGTATTGGCTGGAAATGCAATGCGTTCCGAATTTGCCGCCTTTACCCCGCTTAAAATCATATCAAGTGTCATTTTTATTCTGGCCGGCTTAGGATTCATCACGATCGTTGGGGACGGGGGTGGCATCATCGGATCCTCTATTGCCGAGCCGCTTATCGCGTTCTTTGACATCTATGCAACCGTCATCATTTTGGGCGGACTCGCCCTGATTTCTCTCTTGCTTATTCTTGAGGGCGGCCTGCCTACCACAACCCTTATGGAAATTGGGCGCCTCATCAAGCGTCCGTTCGCGAAAAAATCAGATCTTGAGTCTGCTGAAAAAGAACCTCTCATCACCGGCGTAACCGGGGAAGAAGACGATGGGGAGATTGAGGACGAAAGAGGTGCAGAAACAGCCCCACAACACCCACGCCCTGCCGTAGCTCAACGCGCCGCGCCGCCGCCTCAGGTGCCGAAGAAAGAAACCAACGCTGCCTCACTTGCGCTTTTATTAGGCAAATACACGCCTCCGCCGCTTACGATACTCGAAAAAGATCGTGGTCGGCCCGGTGTGGGAGATATTAAGGCAAACGCCAACCTCATTAAACGCACCTTGCAGAACTTTGGCATTGTGGTTGAGCTCGACGAGATCTCAATCGGGCCTTCAGTTACGCGATATGCCATCAAGCCTGCAGAGGGTGTGCGCCTGCAAAAAATCCTGTCGCTTCAGAATAACCTTGAACTTGCGCTCGCTGCGCATCCGGTGCGCATAGAGGCGCCGATTCCAGGCAAATCACTCGTGGGTATAGAGGTTCCGAACTCTGCCAAAGTAACAGTCGGGCTCGGCACTCTGCTTGATTCACCAGAATTTAAAGACTCTCAGAAACCACTCTTAGTGGCAATGGGTCGCGACATTGCCGGGGGGTCACAGTTTGGGAATATCACTAAAATGCCGCACCTCTTGATTGCAGGCGCAACTGGTTCTGGTAAGTCAGTTGCTATACATGGACTTATTAACTCACTGCTGTACCGGATGGGACCCGCACAGTTGCGTTTTATTATGATCGACCCGAAACGCGTAGAGCTGACACTCTATCGCTCACTGCCACACTTACTAACTCCTGTTATTACCGATGCCAAAAAAGC
The DNA here is from genome assembly GCA_964641145.1 of uncultured Candidatus Saccharibacteria bacterium. Taxonomy (GTDB): domain Bacteria; phylum Patescibacteriota; class Minisyncoccia; order Phycocordibacterales; family SBAW01; genus GWA1-54-10. The sequence goes on from CAZXKI010000021.1 coordinate 4,556, forward strand.
AATTGCGGCATTGCGATGGGCCGGCAAAGAAATGGATCGCCGCTACAACATTCTCGAAGAGCATCGTGTGCGAGACATTGGCTCTTATCATGAAAACATCTTAGCGCCTGCGCTTGAAAAACTTCGTAAGGCTGGAGGAGCTGCCGAGGGGGAAGAGGTCCCGGAAGCTATGCCATACATTGTGATTATTTTGGACGAACTCGCAGACATTATGCAGAGTTTCCCGCGCGAGCTCGAAGGTGCTGTGGTGCGCTTGGCGCAAATGAGCCGTGCGGTCGGCATACACCTCGTGCTCTCAACCCAACGCCCCAGCGTTAACGTGATCACCGGTCTTATTAAAGCCAACGTGCCATCACGTGTAGCTCTGCAGGTGGCGTCGCAGTTTGACTCTCGCACCATTCTTGACCAGGGCGGCGCAGAAAACCTGCTTGGCAGCGGCGATATGCTGTACATGTCTGCAGAAATGGGTAAACCAGTGCGTCTTCAGAACGCCTATATCAGCGAAAAAGAGGTGAAAGCTGTTGTGGACTTTATTGCAGAACACAATGAAGCCGAACTTCCTATAGAAATTGGCGGCAGCTCAAATGAATCTAGCGGAAGCTCTTCTGGCAGCGCCTCCGGGGGAGGCGGCTTTGGCGGAGATGAGGAAGAGGTTGATGATGACATGTATGAAGCGGCTCGCCAGGCCGTTATTGAAGCCGGCAAGGCATCCACTTCTTACATCCAGCGTAAATTGCGTGTCGGATATGCTCGCGCAGCACGTCTTATGGACATACTAGAAGAGCGCGGCGTTATAGGCCCTGCAGACGGCGCCAAGCCACGTGACGTACTTGAAAAACCGGCTGGAGATCCGGGGGGAAACCAGGGCGAAGTATGAAAAAAGCAGTAGCGGTATGCATTGTGCTCGTACTTATAGGTTACGGGTTTTTTGAGGCACGGCGCCTGATTATAGGCCCTGTTATCACTATTGACTCTCCGATAGACGGCACTGCGACCTCAAGCGGAGCCGTGCTCGTAAGCGGCACAGCGGAAAACATTGCCTTCTTGACCATCAACGGCCGGACTGCCTTTACCGATGAGGAGGGTCATTTTACTGAACGAGTATCAGGCCCCCCGGGTTATACTGTATTTACCGTTCAGGGGAAGGACCGGTTTGGGCGCGAAAGCTCAAAAGAAGTTCATATTAGTATCGTAAACTTCTGTCCTATCAGCTAAATCTATTTATATGGCAAAGGAGGCAAAAGAGAAGAAGAGCAGCGGCGACGGAGCAGCTATCGATGCAGCGATCCGCGAAATAAAAACAAAATTCGGTGACGAAGCCATTATGAAGCTGGGCGATCAGCCAAAGGTGAACGTTGATGTTATCCCAACTGGCTCTGAAGGACTGAACTGGGCACTTGGCATTGGTGGATATCCCCGCGGGCGCATTATAGAGATCTTTGGCCCTGAGTCTTCAGGTAAAACGACGCTCACGCTCCACGCTATAGCCGAAGCACAGCGCAAAGGCGGTGTATGCGCCTTTATCGATGCTGAGCATGCCCTCGACCCCGAATACGCTAAGAAGATTGGCGTAAATATCGCAAACCTGCTCGTTTCCCAACCAGACACAGGGGAACAGGCGCTTGAAATTGTGGAGTCCTTGGTGCGTTCGGGGAAAGTAGACCTGGTGGTTATAGACTCAGTCGCCGCCCTCACCCCAAAGGATGAAATCGAGGGAGAAATGGGCTCATCGCAAATGGGGAAGCAGGCACGGCTCATGAGCCAAGCCTTGCGCAAGCTAACGGCCATTACCTCGAAGTCAAAAACCCTTATCATCTTTATCAACCAGATCCGCATGCAGATAGGGGTGATGTTCGGAAATCCGGAAACCACCACAGGAGGGAAGGCCCTTAAGTTCTACACTTCAATACGTCTCGACATTCGACGCGTTGCGCAGATTAAAAAAGGAGAAGAAGTTGTCGGCGGCAGACACAGAATAAAAGTTGTAAAGAACAAGATTGCAGCGCCTTTTAGAACCACCGAATTTGACCTGCTATACAACGAAGGAATATCTCGTGAAGGAGAGATTATTGCTCTTGGTGAACGTTTAGGAGTTATCCACAAGTCGGGCTCTTCCTACTCCTACGGGGAGGAGAAGCTTGGCCGTGGCTACGATGCCACCCGCACCTACTTGAGAGAGAACAAGAAGATAGCAAATGACATACTGCGCGATATACGCAAAGGCTTTTCTGAAGCCGCACTAGGCAAGAAACCGGCGGTTAGCAGTGATTCTGAAGAAGAATAGGCATAAGAAAGTTATCCACAGGTCTTGTCAAGTCCCCGCTCCCCTTGCCTGATTACACACTATTAGGCTGCGAACTGGCGCGAATCTGAAGACGCGGAAAATGACTTTACCGCGTCTGCAACAAGAGAAAGCACTGCGGCAGCACCAAGCAAAAGCGCTATTTGCACCGCAAGCGTAGTGCCCAACACCGCTGCAACCAAAAATGCGACCGCACTCTCTACCCCATTTTGGGCAACGCTTGAAAAGTTCGCCGTGACGTTTGAAACAGAGACAAACGTGGCAATACCTAAAGCCGAAACAGCAAGCGCGTAGACCTTAAGCGCTGTCCGCGAGAAAAACTTGCGGGCAGTATAAATAACCGCAATATTTGCCATGACCTGCTGCTCTATTGGAGTTTTCATATAGTGTTGGTGATTGATTTATAAATCTTAGCAAACTCACGCTTGGCGCGGTGCACCCGGGTCTTAATAGCCCCCACCGACACCCCCTCTTCTTGCGCCATTTCCTCCTGAGACTTCCCTTCCAGGAAAAAATTTGAGAGAGCTCGGGCAAACAAAGGCGGCATTCGATTAAGAACCGACGCGACTTCATCTGTAAGTTCTTTTTTCTCAAACTGTCGGAGATTTTTGTCCGGTATCAAGTTCCAGATCTCTTCATCTAGCTCAACCACCTTCTCGCCTTTGCGCTTGCGCTTCATGTAGTGCGTCAGTGCAGTGTTTACCACTATTCTATAGCCCCACGAAGAAAAACTTGCCCCTTCAACTGTTTTGAACTTCTTCGCGTTTAGGTACATCTTGGTAAACGCTTCCTGCACAATATCCTCCGCTTCCTCCTTTTCGTGCACGATGCTCATTGCTTTGCGCAAAAACGGCTCTTCGTACTTGCGAACCAAGACCGCAAAAAGAGATGGACGTGTGAGAGAAAGTATCAAAAGCTCCTCATCGCTATGAGCTTCTGCTGCCCCACTCTCGGAGAGATACCCATTCATAGTCACAGGATATATCATGTTGACCATTTACTACAACCACTGGCCCAAACAGGAGGTTTCAGCTTGCTGCATAAGGGTTTTTGTGTAGAATGCGGTAATGCTTGAATATAATGAGATTTTGCCCAAGAAGGTCATCCTGCTTGATGGTGAACCCTATGAAGTCTTGGACGCGCATGTGTTTCGCAAACAGCAGCGCAAGCCAGTAAACCAGACTAAACTGCGCCACCTCATCACTGGACGCGTAACCGAGCAGGCGTTCCATGTGGCCGACAAGGTCGAAGAAGCAGACCTCTCGACTAAACCGGTTAAATACCTCTATAGCAACCGCGGCGCCTGGTGGTTTTGCTCAGAAAACAATCCTTCCGATCGCTTTGAGCTCCCTGCAGAAACCGTAGGCGCACAAGGACAGTTTCTTAAGCCAAACAGTGTGGTAGAAGCGCTTATATTTGATGAAAAGATTATTGCGCTCAAAATACCGATCAAAGTTGAGCTGATAGTAAAAGAAGCCCCGCCGGCAGTGCGCGGCAACACCGCCCAAGGCGGCAGCAAGCAGGTAGTGCTTGAGACCGGCGCAACTATTAACGCCCCCCTCTTCATTAACGAGGGCGATATTCTAAGAATAAATACCGAAAGCGGCACCTACGTCGAGCGAGTCGATAAGAAATAATAAAAAGCCCGGAGAAATCCGGGCTTTTTACATAGTTGGCTTACTTAGCGAACGATGTAAGGCAAGAGGGCCATGAAGCGCGCACGCTTAACTGCAGTTGCAAGCGCACGCTGATTGCTTGCAGAGAGACCGGTGCGGCGGCGCGGCATAATCTTGCCGTGCGGGTTGATAAAGCGCTTCAAGGTTTCAGTGTCCTTGTAGTCTATATGGCTTACCTGAATATTTGCTGCTTCGTTTTGCATATTGGTGTTAATTAAAATGGAATGTCGTCTGGGTTAATATCTTCCTCCGGATACTCTATTGAGTCTTCCTTGGGGGCCTTCTGTGGCGCTTCTGCGTCACTTTGTGCGGCGCGGGGTGCACCGCCTCCTGCCGGGCCACCGCTGCGCGGACCAAACTGTACGCGCTCTGCAATAACCTCTGTGCGGTACTGTTTACCCTTTTCCGGAGAATCCCAGCTTCTAGTCTGAATGCGGCCTTCAACAAAGACCGAACTTCCCTTCTTAAGATACTGCGCTGCAGTATCTGCCTGGCGACCAAAGACCACAATATTGTGAAATTCAGTCGACTCCTGCTTTGAACCGTCTGCTTTTTTAAACACACGGTTTGTTGCAAGGCCAAATGAAGCCACCTGGCCACCCGACGGAAGCGAGCGGAGCTCCGGGTCGCGGGTTAAGTTGCCGAAGAGAAATACCTTGTTGATGTACATAATTAGGAAACGAGTGCGTCGATGCTCTTCTGGAGCTCTTCTTCAGAAACCTCCTTAGGAGTCTCTGGAGAAGCGGTTGGCTTCTTGATAGTCTCGCCCTCAAGACGATTTGAGGCAAACACCGCGCGACGTGATACGGTTGCCTCCTCGCGAACCGTTTCAACCAACAAGTGGCGAAGAATTGTAGGGGTGCTGCGAAGCAATGCTTCGAGAGCAGGAATATTTTCTCGCTCTGTAGCAAATTTAATTGCACCGAAGTATGCACTGTTATACTTCTCGCGCTTCCCTGCTGACGCACGCTCAATGGTGTAGGCGAGTGCTATCTTCTGCGGAAACTGCTCAGTAATAATTTCTGCATTGCCCTTAGTAAGTTCTGTACGAATTGCCTCAAGGACACCTCCCACATTGCCTTCCTCTACGGTTGGAACAACATGAAAACCCACCTCGTATACGGGGCGGCCGTCTCCTTTAGGCTTCGCTTGGGATGAGGCTGAATCAGCCTGCGATACTTCTGCCATGGCCCTACCCTACCACAGGGCGTAAGGGGGTGCAAATACTGCCCACAGTGTGGGGATTAGAAGAAGGTAAACGTGCTAAACACCGCGCTTAGGAGCGGCTGCAGCCGGTCGTACGTAACGATCTGATAGAGGTTACTATTTTTAACAAACCACACCTCACGGCTGGCGCCCCCAAAAGCGGGATTATTGCTCTTAAAAGCAAGCCCTGTGTTTCCCCCTCCTACGGCAACCATCTGCGGCTGTTCAATAAGCAGGTCAGGAAGATCTGCGCGTATGCGCGCTTCGTCAAGGATTTTAATATCCTCTCCTAGCTGGGTAATAACAATCTGAATACCATTGCCGTCTTTGTCTTCTACTACGATAGAGTTGTCGGTCTCGCGCACCCCAAACCCTTGCGGCATCAGGATAGAGAATCGATGTTCTTCGTTAGTATATTGCTCACCTGGCGGAGGCACTTCGTAGCCCGACTCTCCAAAGAAAAACTTATAAGCAAAAAAGCCTCCTAACACCACCATGGCCACGCACGCACCAACACCCACACTTTTCAAGATAGTATTCATAGGGGAAATAAAAACCTTACAGATTAAAGACTCTTTCAGTATTTCGGAGGATCTGTTCCCGCAAAACCTCACGCTCTACACCTTTGATTTCTGCGATCTTCTTAACAATGTCTGGAATATACATCGGCTCGTTGCGCTTGCCTCGGTATGGAACCGGCGTCACATAGGGCGCGTCAGTTTCCGTAAGGATCATATCAAGCGGCGTATTTTTCACAACCTCATCGTAGTCATGAGTAAACGTAACAACACCTGTAAACGAGAGTGTAAAGCCTAGGTCGAGAAACTGCTTAGCTATGTCCCAGTCACCGGCAAAAAAGTGCACATCCCCCACTACCTTTGCGTGGGTCTTCAACAGTTCAAGCGCATCGGCATACGCTTGGCGAATATGGAGCATTAAGGGTTTACCGAGCTTGTTTGCAAAATCAATCTGGGCGACAAAGTTCTCTATCTGAATTTTCTTCGTTGCTTCATCCAGCCGGTAGTAATCGAGCCCGCACTCTCCTATTGCAATCACCTTTTTTGACTGTGCCAGCGCCTCGTAGGCAGCTATATCAAACTGTTCACCGCGCGAAGTGAACTCTTTTCCTCCTTCGCCCAGCTCTTTTTCGTCATGATACGACTTACTCGTATGTATTGGGTGTAGCCCTATAGTGGCATAGGTATCGTCAAATGTTTCTGCAAGCGCCACCGCAGCAGCCGAAGTGTCGTACTGCGTGCCGACCACATTCATACCTACTTCTTGTTCTTTCGCACGAGCAATAACCTCTGCGGCATCATCTTTAAATGCAACAAACTGCACATGCGTATGTGCGTCGAAATATTTCATTAGTCTTTACGGGCAAACAGTATCTCCGGCTTTTTGTTAGCCACGATAGCGTCAATTATCTTCTTGCTGGTCGCAGGCATAAACGGCTCGATAAGCAGGTCAATTGCTGCAAGCTCACGCACACACGACGCAATGAGTTCCCGCCCCTTTTCTGGATCAGTCTTTACTACCTTAAATGGGGCTTCTTCGGTAATACGTTTGTCGAGCTCTTGAATACGCCCCACTATATACTCTGCAGCTTTGTTGATTTCAAAATTATCGAGTGCTTCAGTAAACTCTCTAGGGTACGGCACAAACACAACCTCAACAGGCTTCGCTAGATGCGTCTGAGCGAGAGTTAAGATGCGTCCAGCCAAGTTGCCAAGCCCATTCGCCAGGTCAGCATTGTACGACTCTTTAAAATGCTCGCGAGTAATATCGCCGTCGTCAAACGGCGAAATATGACGCGCTAAATAGTAACGCACTGCATCAGTCCCATATTCTTGCAGCAACTCTTCTGGATCTATCACGTTCCCCAGAGTCTTTGACATCTTTTTACCACCAGAGGTAAT
>CAZXKI010000022.1:0-11631 GCA_964641145.1 uncultured Candidatus Saccharibacteria bacterium
CTTGGAAAGGCGGCATACCGCAAGGTATCGAGAGTTCGAATCTCTCACCCTCCGCTCGAGGTGTATACTTTATAGAGATTTATTAATTAGCTTTTGCATATGGAAATTGCAGTAAATTATTTCGCTGTGCTTGCGTGCGGTGTGGTCACTATGGCCATAGGTGCTATGTGGTACGGACCGGTGTTCGGTAAGGCTTGGCGCAAAGAAATGGGGTTTAGCACGGGCGACATGAAGAGCATGCCGCTCACAGCTATGCAAGCAATGGCAATAGGTTTTGTAGTGGCTCTCATTTCTGCCTATGTGCTTGCGGTAACGCTCGGTATTTCTCGCACGGCGTTCGGCGGACTCGACCTCGCTATGGCACTCCAGGGCGGTTTTTGGCTCTGGCTCGGCTTTATTGCTACCACTCAGCTTGGTGTTGTGTTGTGGGAAGGCAGGTCGTGGAAACTATTTTTCCTTAACGCATCACAAACGTTTGTCACCATGCTCGCCATGTCAGCGATCATCGCGCTCTGGCCTCCAATGATGTAAAAACATACCCCGCGGCTGGTTGGCCGCGGGGCAGATCGTCACCTTAGACAATGAGTGGTTGTACCGCCATGTAGTGAAGCACTGTGCCGTTCGGCACGGCTTTCTTGTGGCGGGAGTACAGTCGCAGGCGGGCGTCTTGGAAGAACAAGGTCGGCGCGTGACACTCTTCTGAGTGTCCCATGGGGACCGTGTCACCCGCGGCAACAAAGTGCTTATTGACGAACGAATTCGGTTCTGCCGCCGCAAAGCACAAGTAATCGAAAGCGGTTGCCGGCTCCGCAGGCTCGGGGATGCTGGTAAGCGCCTGCTCGATCGAGTGGGGTATGGTGTCCCGCAAGGCTACGAGCAGGAAGGTAAACATTCCGTCCTGGCTGACGGTGGGTCGCGGTGTGACCCCTGCTTCACAGATTTTTCTTGTGGCTCCGTTCAGGCGGTTGGTTACCGCCCAAGAAGCTTCTGCCGTTGCAACGGCAGCGTTAAGCGCTTCACCATACGTCTTTCGCTTGGGAAATTTTTTTCTCCAGGAAAGACTCACCCAGACCTGTTGGGCCCGGAGATGGTGGTGTGTCTTTGCAACGAGTCGTGCGTCGGCGCGGCCCTGTTCGATCACGTGGGGTGCGAGACCCATAAAGTGTCCCACCGCGACCACTCCGTCGTCGAGTGCCCATGCAAGACTAACGTTCATTATCCCCGTCTCCTCATTTGGGGTTTAGTATCATGTTCAGCCCACTAAGTGTTATAAATCCTTAAGCTTGCATGTCAAGCAGATAGAAGAGGTGTTCTGTATACTATACAAGCAATGGCAAAAATGATGAACGTTTTTGGTGTTGGGGCGCTCGTACTCACTATCGTGGCCATTCTCTTCTTTATGCAACAATCTTCTACCGCCAAGCCCAGTCCAACTGTTTTAATCGGCACTACAGAGATACAGGTAGAGGTTGCGGATACGCAGTCTGAGCGTGTGCAAGGTTTGTCGGGCCATGCGCCCCTTAAAGAGGGCGAAGGCATGCTCTTTGTATTTGAAGAGGAGGGTAACTGGGGTATCTGGATGAAAGACATGCAGTTCTCACTCGACATTATCTGGGCCGCAAGCGACGGCACTATTATTACGATTGCATCAAACGTATCGCCCGACACCTATCCGCAGGTATTTTATCCAGCAGAGCCGCGGGCTACCTATGTGCTCGAAGTACCGGCAGGTTTTGCTGGGCGACGTGGTATTGCCGAAGGGGCAAAACTCGTGGTACAATAATCTTTAGCGCGTTGAGTAATAGCTCCTGCAGCAATGCAGGGGAGGAAAGTCCGAACACGTGCCACAGGGTAACTTGTGGAAGGGTAGCAGGTAACGCCTGCCATTTGCTCCTAGCGGGCAAAAGAGATGCGAACAGAGACGAGCTCCTTTAGTGGAGGTGAAACGGCTAAATTCTTATCCTTTAGTGCAAGGCCGTGCTTCGCTTTATGGCGAAGAGTGCCGCTCGAGCTTAAGGGCGACCTTAGGCCCAGATAAATTATTTCTCACGACAGAATTCGGCTTACAGACGCGCGCGCTAGATGTAAACACCCCACCCTAAAGGTGGGTGTTTGCTTTTTAAAACACGATATACTTATAAGCGGTCAGTATTAACAGGGGGCATCGTGCCCTTTAAACATAATAGTTATGCACACACCACTTATACGGTGGTCGCGTACGCTATATCTCGCGGGTATTGTACTCGCCTTGGTATTAGCTATACCGACTGCCTGGTTCCCGTTCCAGTTAGGAAAGATAGCAGTATTCGCTATATTGCTTGTTCCTATTATCATCCTCTTCTCCGCAAGCGGAGGCGTTCGAGATATGTTGCGCGCTCATGGCGCAAAAGCAGCCCTATTAGTAGGGTTGTTGCCGGTTGTCTACCTTATTTCTGCTTGGGCGTCTTCAAACAAGCCACTCTCGTTTATAGGGTCTGCTATTGAGGTTGATACCGTACTCTTTGCTCTTATAGGTTTTGTCGCGTTCATCCTGGCGTTTACCTTCTTCCGCACGCTGCGCACCATGCGCCAGTTCTTAACGGTGTTGTGGTGGTCTATCTTCGCTGTAACCATCTTCCAGCTCCTTGTAATTCTTACAGGGGGAGCTATTGTCCCATTTGCGGGCTTTGCTGACGCATCCACTAACCTCATTGGTAAGTGGAACGACCTAGGCCTTCTTGTCGGTCTTCTGCTTGTTATGGCTCTGGCTGACATAGAGCTCTCAAGTCTTACGCAAGTAAAGAAAATACTTTCAATTGCCGCAGGCGTTGTGGGTGTTATCACTCTCATGTTCGTCAACTTTGGCTTGGTGTGGGGTCTCATACTCGGCTTCTCAATCGCCATTGCTCTGGTTAAGTTCCTTAACCGCAGGAGTGAGCGCCGTCAGGACGCGTACGCAGTTGGTGGCCTTATACCATGGTACGCAGCTGGGGTAGCCGTTGTTTCTATCGCGTTTCTTTTCTTCGGTTCAACCTTTAACTCTTGGGTTACCAGCACGTTCCCCGTATCTTCAATAGAAGTGCGTCCTTCGGCAGGCTCTACATATGACATCATCACTGCAGCCCAAGGCGGTTCTGCTAAGAATCTCTTGATTGGTACAGGACCAAATACCTTTAGTGACGCGTGGCTTGCCTACAAGCCGGTGGAGGTTAACCAGTCTGCGTTCTGGAGCCTCGACTTTAATGTCGGCTTCTCAACCTTGCTTACTGCGGTGGGTACCGTTGGGTTTATTGGCGCACTAGTATGGCTTCTGCCGTTCTTCCTGGTGATAGGCGGTGCGGTCCGCGCGGTTCGTCTTGGAGTGCTCTCGCGAGAAGAAAAAGTTATTGCCACGACCGTTACGCTTGCAAGCCTTTTCCTTGCGGCGGGTATTGTGATTTATGTGCCAAGTCCTAACCTGGTACTCCTTACCTTGGTGGTTGCGGGTGCGGCCTTTGGCTTTTTGTGGCGCCAGGGTCAGAGTGCTCAAGAAGAGCGCTCTTTGTCACGCCTCGGCGTGCTTGGCTCAAGCGCCATCGCTCTTGTGCTTATTGTGTTGGTGGTTGGCAGCGCGTTTGTTTCTGGACGCCGCTTAATTGCACAGGCGCATATTCAGTCAGGCCTGCAGGAGCTTTCTGTCCAAAACACTGACGCCGCTCGGGGTGCCGCAATGCGCTCGTTGGGGGTAGAGACCACCAGCGAAGCACTTCGCCTTGCTATCGATGCAGACAACCTTAAACTTCAGCAGCTTGCACAGACCGAACCAGCTCCGCAGGAGGTAACTCAGGTGCAGCAGCAGTTTGCTGCGCTTGTGCAGGAGGCGATAGGGTATGGCCAGCAAGCGATTGCGCTTAATAACAAAGATTATCGTTCGCATCTCGCCATTGGCCGTGTATACGAATTCCTGGCATCGCTTAAGGTGGAAGGGGCGTATGAAAGCGCTAAGGCAGCGTACCAGGCAGCTGGTGATCGCAACCCAACCAACCCAACTATTCCGTTGATTCTTGCCCGTCTGGAGACGTCTCGCAGCAATATGGCACTCGCGCAGGAACAGGTGACTAAGTCTCTTACCTTGAAGCCCAACTACACTGATGCCATTCTCTTTGTAGTGCAGCTCAACGTGGCAGCTAATGACATTCCTCGCGCTATCCAGGCTGCTATTGCTGCGGCCCAGACAGCGCCAGGCGTTGCCCCTATTTGGTTCCAGCTCGGCCTCTTGTACTACGCAAGCGGTGACGCGACAAACTCTGCTGCGGCCTTCGAGCAGGCGATCCGTCTCGTGCCCGACTATGCCAATGCTAAGTACTTCCTTGGCCTCTCGTACAACTCGCTTAAGCGCAACGCAGACGCCATTACAATCTTCGAAGATCTTGCACGCACCAATCCAGACAATGCAGAAGTAGCGCTCATCTTGGGCAACTTGCGCCTCGGCAAGCAGCCGTTTGATGGCGCAACTCCGCCAGCAACCCCTCCGGAAGATCGAACCAAAGCTCCGCTTAACGAGTAGAAGGGTAGAAAGGGCCTAGATAAGCCTCGCAATTGGCGGTAAAGTAAGAGGAATGCATCGCTTATTCGCGGTTGTGGGGCTTGAGGTTAAAGGCATGCACCACGCAGCCTATGTGCTGGCAGGGTTTGCCTTAGGCTCTCAGCTGCTTGCGCTGGTGCGCGATCGTCTGCTTGCCTCATCGTTTGGCGCTGGGGGAACGCTCGACCTCTACTATGCGGCATTTCGTATACCAGACCTGCTGTTTGTGGGCATTGCGTCACTCCTCTCGCTCTACGCGCTGTTGCCCGTACTCTCTAAGCTGGAAAGCGAGAATCCTGGTCTGGTAATATCGTTCATGCGCAAAATGCTCGTCCTGTTCTTTGTGGGGATGGGCGCCGTAAGCGCGGTGGCCTATATCTTTGCCCCGCAGCTGGTTGGGTTTGCATTGCCTGGTTTTGCGGATCAGCCGGAACGTCTTGCCGAATTGGTCTTCCTTACGCGTATCCTCCTTCTTCAGCCGATACTGCTTGGACTCTCCAACTTGCTTGCAAACCTCACCCAGCTTCGGCACCGTTTCGTTCTGTACTCTATATCGCCCCTTCTGTATAACCTCGGCATCATAGGAGGCATCGTGTTTCTGTATCCGGAGATGGGGCTTACAGGGCTCGTGTGGGGCGTAGTAATCGGCGCAGCTCTTCATGCGCTTGTGCAGCTGCCGTTCTTTACGCTCGAGCAGGAAAAGGTGGTCTCACTTTCGTGGCGCCGTACCTTCGAGCACTTTAAAGAAGTATTAGTGCTGTCCGTTCCACGCACGTTCTCGCTAGCGGCGGGGCAAATCTCGCTTTTGTCGGTTATTGCCGTGGCGTCACTCTTGCCCGCGGGTGCCATTTCTGTATTTACCTTTGCCTGGAACTTGCAGGCGGTGCCGCTCACCATTATCGGGGTCTCATACTCGGTGGCAGCGTTTCCCACGCTGGCGCGGTTCTTTGCTGGTCAAAAACGTGAGGAGTTTGTAAGCCATATTGAAGCAGCGCTTCGTCACATTATTTTCTGGTCGCTTCCTGCAATCGTGCTTATCGTGGTGCTCCGTGCGCATATTGTGCGCGTGATTCTTGGCTTCGGCGCGTTCGACTGGTCGGCCACCAGGCTGGTGGCCGCAGCGTTAGCGCTTTTTGTATTGTCTTTGGCAGCTCAAAGTATTTCATTGCTTATTGCGCGCGCGTACTATGCGGCGGGCAACACGATCAAACCGCTCGTTCTCGCCATTATCGAAGTGGCAGTTTCGGTAGTGGCGGCGCTTACGCTCGTAGTTGCGTTTAATCACTATCCTTTCTTGCGTAACGCTATAGAGCTTATGCTACGCGTAGAAGATGTGCCGGGCACCGCAGTGTTGATGCTGGCGCTGGGGCTTACCGTAGGTGCCTTGGCCCGCTTTGCTCTCGGTCTTGCTATGGTGGCGCGCGATTTTGCTATTCCGCTTCGTGCGGTGCGGCGACTTGGGTTTGAGAGCCTCTCCGCTTCAGTTATTGGCGGCGTTGCGGCCTATGCCACGCTTCAGCTCTTTGACCCGCTTCTCGACACCACAACCGTTCCGGGTATTTTGACCCAGGGCTTTGCCGCTGGTGCAGCGGGTTTGTTAGCGGTGGGGGGCGTGCTGTATGTACTTAAAAACAGCGAGCTGGCAGAGATTGTGGCGGCTACCCGCCAGAGACTGGTCGGGGGAGAAAGAGTTGTGGTTGAGCCTTCTGATGTGGCGCAAGCGCCCAAATAGAGGTAAAGTCTGTTTGTGCAACATATACGAAATTTTTCAATTATTGCCCATATCGACCATGGTAAAAGCACCTTGGCCGATCGTTTTCTAGAGGTCACCAAGACTATAGAAAAGCGCAAGATGCGCGACCAGGTGCTCGACTCGATGGAGCTTGAGCGCGAGCGCGGCATCACTATTAAAATGCAGCCAGTCCGCATGGAGTGGGAGCGTGCGGGTGCGCGTTACGAACTTAACCTTATCGACACACCGGGGCATATCGATTTTTCATACGAAGTTTCGCGCGCGCTTTCTGCGGTAGAGGGGGCTGTCTTGCTAGTTGATGCAACACAGGGTGTGCAGGCGCAGACACTCACCACGCTTCGCTCCGCACAGGCGCTAGGGCTGGCAATCGTGCCCGCCATTTCTAAAATAGATTCGCCGCTTGCGCGTGTTGATGATGTTAAGTCGCAGGTGGCGCACCTGCTCGGTGTAGAAGAAGATCAAATCTTGCTGTGCTCTGGCAGGACAGGGGAGGGTGTCGATACACTTCTTGACGCTATTATCGACCGCGTGCCGCCGCCTAAAACTGCAGAAAAACCTTCGAAGGATCCGCGTGCGCTTATTTTCGACTTTCAATATTCTGACCATCAAGGTGTGATCGTGTACTTGCGCGTGGTTGAAGGAAGTGTAAAAAAGGGCGACTCGCTCGAGTTTACAGCGAGCGGAAAAACATTTACGTGTCTCGACGTCGGCACATTTTCTCCGCAGCCAAAATCGACTGGCATGCTGAACGAAGGTTCGATCGGCTACATCGTGACCGGTATCAAAGAGCCGGGCTTTGCGCGCGTGGGCGATACGATCCGCGCGCGTCTTTCTCGTGTGCCTGCATTGGCTGGATATGCAGAACCAAAGCCGGTGGTGTGGGCGAGCGTGTATCCGGAGTCGCAGGATGACTTCACCGCGCTTCGCCAGGCGCTGACGCGTTTGCGTTTGAGCGACTCCTCACTGTCATTTGAAGAAGAGTCCTCGGGCATGCTCGGCCGCGGCTATCGTTGCGGTCTCCTGGGCATGCTTCACTTAGAAATTGTGACTGAACGTCTTAAACGCGAATTTAATCTGTCGCTTGTGGTGACGACTCCAACTATTACCTACGAAGTAGAGACACGCGACGGCAAACGTCACACCGTCTACTCGCCTTCAATGTTTCCGTCGTTTGGCGAAATTACCAATGTATGGGAGCCGATGGTTGTCGCAGAGATTATTGTGCCCGCCGACTATATTGGTGCCGCCACATCGCTGCTCTATGACCATGAGGCATTGGTAGAGACAACCGAAAACTTTTCTGAAAGCCGCATGATGCTGCGGGTCGTGATGCCGCTTCGTGAGCTGATGCGCGGATTTTTCGACAAGCTTAAAAGTATTAGTCAGGGATACGCCTCTATCTCTTATGAGCTGCGCGGTCTGCAGAAGGCAGATGTGGTACGCCTTGATGTGCTCGTGGCAGAAGAGGTGGTGCCGGCGTTTACCCGCGTAGTGTCTCGCGCTCGCGCGTACGAAGAAGCGGTGGCAGCAGTAGACAAGCTGTACAATATCTTGCCGCGCCAGATGTTTGCAGCAAAGATTCAAAGCCAGGCCCTCGGCCGCATTATGGCGTCGCGCACCTTGCCCGCCATGAGCAAAAACGTCACCCAGCACATGTACGGAGGCGACCGCACCCGCAAGATGAAGCTGTGGAAGAAACAGAAAGAAGGTAAGGCAAAAATGAAGGAGCGCGGCTCGGTTAATATCCCAAGCGAAGTCTTCTTAAAGATGGTGCGGGGCGAGTAGGGAAGGGGTCTCTGTCTGCCGATGGGCACGATATCCCCATAGCCATTTTTGACACCTTAGGGCAGGGGGCTATAATGAGTCGCACAGGGCCGGCGGGCGGTTCCGGGTTTCCCGGCTTCTCTCGTCCCTGTGTACAGCAGTTACAGCAGGATCGCGAACGAGCCCATGATCATACTTGCAATCACCACCACGCCAATGACGATGCCGAAAATACGATTGTTGCGCTCGCGGTTTTGTCCAAACATTCCAAACATATAAAAAATATCCTAACACGTATGAACGATTATAGAAAGTCACACACTAACCATGATATCGCCCGGTTTTTTGCCGGGGTGTTGGTTGTTATGATTCTCTTTACGTTGTCTACGATGGCTGTACGGTCTGCGTACGGCATGTATCAAACATTTAGAGTTGCGGCGACAGAAGCAGAAAGTGCCGCGGTAGAGCTTGCCGCCCTGGAACAGCAGCATGTCCAGGTGCAGGAAACGCTGGCTTCGTTGGGGACTGCGCGCGGCGTAGAAGCTGCGGTGCGCGAGCGGTTTGGTGTGGCGCGTCCGGGAGAAGGAGAGATACGCATTGTGCGCGACCAGGGTGCAGAAGAGTCGTCAGAAGGGGTGGGGGAAGGCAACATGTTTTCGCGCTTCTTCCAGTCTCTCTTTGTGTGGTAAACTGTTTCTCGCAGAATCTTTGCGGGATTAGTTCAGTGGTAGAACGAGTGCTTCCCAAGCATTAGGCGCGAGTCCGATTCTCGCATCCCGCACCCGAGTGAGAAATATACAAAAGATAGCTTTTGTATATGCGAGCGAGGGAAGAGATATAAGTTCCAGCTTCTATCCCGCACCCGCATAGGCACACTAAAGATATTTTTCACCATACGTGCGCATGGCGCGCTCAATCGGACGCAAACCCTTTCCCTTTTCGGTCACGGCATACAAAATCTCATCTTTTTTATACACAATGCCCTCTTCTTCAAGTTGCTGAAGTTTATTAGTGAGTGTGCGGGTTGATATACCCTCAAGCGACCGTTCAAGTTCGCAAAAACGCTTTGCGCTTTCCAACAGGTCGCGCACGATAAGCATAGTCCAGCGGTCAGAAAGTAGTGTCGCGGTTTTTTGGACCGGGCAATCTTTTTCTTTGACGGTCATAGATCAGAGTATATCACTGGATGGATACTTTACAAAGTAAAGCATGTGTCTTCGAATACTCTCTTCACTTTACTAAGTAAAGTGAAGAGTTACACTAGTGGTACTAATCATCTTACATTCTTATGACATACGACACCCTTGCTAGTGATGCAGTAATTGAAAAAACTCGCCAAGCTCTGCAGAGCCGGGGTTTTCAATCTACGGTAGTTAGTTCCGGCACAGAGGCTCTTGAGTTAATAAAAACTTTCATTTCTCCCGGTGCATCGGTGATGAACGGCTCCTCCCGTACACTCGAAGAAATTGGTTTTATAGACTACCTAAAGTCGGGCGCACATGGGTGGAATAACTTGCACGCGGCTGTTCTTGCAGAAAAAGATCCGACTAAACAAGCTCTGCTTCGCAAGCAGTCGGTATTGTCTGACTTTTATTTGGGAAGCGTGCACGCTGTGGCAGAGACTGGGGAGATTGTTATTGCCTCAAATACAGGTAGTCAGTTGCCGCACATCGTATACACTTCCCCCAATCTGATCTTTGTAGTAAGTACCCAGAAGATTACCCCAACACTGCAGGATGCGCTTGCTCGCGTACAAGAACACGTGATACCGCTTGAAGATGCCCGTATGATGAGTGTATACAAGTCCCACACAGCTCTTAACAAAGAGCTGATTCTGCGGGGCGACCCGGCATTCCTCGGCCGGACCATACGAGTCATTTTTGTTAAAGAAAAGCTTGGGTTCTAGGGGAGTCAGGTGATATACTTAGTAGGTCTTTAGCTAATATTGGTATTATGAACAAGCACGTAACCATTTATTCAACACCGACCTGTCACTTTTGCCACATGGCAAAGGAATTTTTTACTGAAAAGGGGATAGAGTTCACCAACTACGACGTAGCGAGCGATGCTGCCAAGCGCCAGGAGATGATTCAGATGACCGGCCAGCTCGGCGTGCCTGTTATTGTCATTGGCGACGATGTTATGGTAGGGTTTGACCGCAACCGTCTCGCGCAAAAACTCGGGGTGGAGGCATAACCTCAATGCTTTTATTTTTCAAAGACAGTGCGCTGGCAATCCTACTTGCCGGCGCCATTCTTCTAATAGGTTCTCTGCCAGGCCCCACTGAGGAGGTGCAGGCCGCCAAATCTCTTTCCGGCACTAAGCCAAATATTATCCTCATTGTGACCGACGACCAGACCTACGAGTCGCTCAGTAGGATGCCGTATCTTTCGTCGCGAAAAGACTGGATCTTTTTTGACCAAGCCTATCAAAACGTATCACTCTGCTGTTCTGCTCGCGCCACGCTTCTTACCGGCCAATACGACACCCACACCGGCGTGCTCGACAACAGCGGTAAAGACAGTGGGACTAACCTAGACGACTCTCAAACGCTCGCCACTTGGCTCAACAAGAAAGGCTACAAGACCGCGCTTATGGGCAAGTATCTAAATGGATACGGCAACCACATCAAGGGCATTCCCCCTGGTTGGGACAAGTGGTTCGCATTCTTTGGAGAGGCTCACTATAACGGCTACACCATTCTTGATGACGGCAAGAAGAAAGAGTTCGGTAATAAAAAAGAAGAATATTCTACGGATGTGCTGGCTGACGAAGCTATTAAGTTTATAAAAGATAAAAAGAAGGACCCGTTCTTTCTGTATTGGGCCCCCAAGACACCCCACGCTCCCTATGACCCCGCCAAGCGTCATAAGGGGGAGTTTGCAAAGACCCCCATCTCTCCGAACCCAAGTATCAATGAGGCAGACGTCTCTGATAAACCTGCCTTTATAAGAAATTTGCCTCCTATTGATGAAAAGTTAAGAGAGTCAAACAAGCGGGCGCAGTGGGAGATGCTTCTTGCGGTAGATGAGGCTATTAAGAAGTTTGAGAAGGTGCTGGCGGACGAAAAGCTTGATAAAAACACCGTTATTATCTTTATTGCTGACAACGGGCATGCCTTTGGCGAGCATCGCTGGGTGCATAAACGTTGCTCTTATGACGCGTGTCTGCATGCAGCGCTTGCTATCCGGTATCCGGGCCAGCAGGGCCGCACCATCAGCAACATGGTATCCAACATAGATATTGCGCCTACAATCGCAGAGCTTGCCAAGGCCACCGTGCCCATTTCTATGGACGGCGCCTCTCTCGTATCTCTTATTGAAGGCGGGGCTGGGACGTGGCGGGACGCAGTGCTGAGTCATTGGGGCGGGGGCGGCAAGGTAGGCCCTGATAATCCTCCTAACTTCTGGTCAGTGCGCACGAGCCGCTATCGCTATACCGAGTATGCCACGGGCGAGAAGGAGCTTTACGACTACACGGTAGACCCGTATGAGCTTGAGAATAAGATCTCGGTTGCATCGTACGACTCTATAGAAACTACTCTTAAGAAAAAGTTAGAAGCCCTCGTTGC
>CAZXKI010000023.1:0-11259 GCA_964641145.1 uncultured Candidatus Saccharibacteria bacterium
CGGCACCTTGGCTGACTTAGGACTTCAAATAACTAACCAATCCGACACCTTCGAATTTGTAACCGCAAAGACGTATGCGAATGTTTTTAGAATCTTGTACAACGCCTCTTACCTTGACCGCACACACTCCCAAAAAGCCCTAGACCTGCTCACCCAGGTCGAATACAAGGGTATAGCCAAGGCGTTACCTGCAACGGTTAGAGTGGCCCACAAGTTCGGAGAGCGCGAGATCTTTAACGAGCAGGGGGTCACGGTAAGGGTGCAGCTCCACGACTGCGGCATTGTATATAAAGAACCGCGCCCCTATTCCCTATGTATCATGACCCAGGGAAAGGATTTTGCTGCATTAAACTCTGTTATCGAAGAAATCTCTAAGTTGGTGTACGACACCATTTAGCGAAGGAACTTCCACGTCTCTAACACTGGCAGAAGATCTGCCTCTAAAGACCGAGGTGTTGAGACTTGATATAAGAGCCCTTTCTGGGCAAACCACACCTCGCGGGTCTCCCCTAACAATTGAGTAGGAGCAAAGAATGCCAGACCTGGAGCGCCATCTATTACTACTTTTTCGAACGTGTGTGCGCCTGGCATCGCACTTTTTACTACAGACTCGGTTACTAGGGTGCCCGTGTAAGACGCTATAAAGATCTGAAAGCCGCGCAGACTTTCTGGGTTGCTCGTATTTTCAAACAAAATAGTTACTGCTCCACTCTTTTCTCTAAATCCTCTGGCCATAAGGGTGTCAGGGTATAGCAAAGAAAAAAAGTGCTCTTTGCTTGCATACTCTTTGTACCCTGCTGGAATGTCGCGGGGCACCGGCGCAGCAGGTGCTAGAGGTTCAAAAGTGAGCGTTGATAGGCCTTGTGGCGTGTTTAAAGAAGCAGGAGTGCGAGTAAAGAGCGTGAGCGCCCCTGCCCCACAGATAAGCACAATACTGCCGCCGATTAAGAGAAACTTGCCCATACTCAACTAAGAGCCGTAAAGAATAATACGGCCGTTATAAAACTTGATCGTAAAGCCCTCAAAGAGCCTCATGGTGCGCACCGGGGTTGGTGGCGCTGGAGGTTCTTGGGTAACGCCAATATGCCATACCTGAAACTCACACCCCCCTGCACTTCCAGGAGTTTGAGAACAGACAGCAGAGAGACTCTTTTTCCCAACAAATAAGTACTCACCAGAAATATAAAAACCCTCTAGACTGCCTGTCCCGTCGTCAGTACTTACACCTGAGTTAGTGGCACCTGTAGAGTCTCCCCCTCCCACATATGCCGGTGCCGAAGGCGTCGAGATATCCCACACCTGGAGTTCACAACCGACCGCGCTGCCGGGAGTTTGGGAGCATGCTGTAGGGTTAGAGGATGGAAAAACATACGCATAGTTGCCCGCAATAATTGCATCGGTGACATCTCGATTCTGTGTACCCGCATTGGTAGAACCAGAAGAGTCACCTCCCGCCACATAGGTAGGACTGGCAGGGTTAGAAATATCAAATACTTTTATTTCGCATCCGTTACTGCTCCCCGCTGTGCCTGTACAAGGGCTGGTGCTGGCTGTCATAAAGGCAAACGCGTAGTTCCCCGCCACAGATACTGTGTTGAAGCCCTGAGTTGAAGCTGCACTTAATGGTCCGGAGTTGGTGGTTCCGTCCCTGTCCGCCCCACCCACATACTCCGGCGCGCTTGGGCTCCCTGCCTGCGCCACCTCTGGCACTGGGTTAAAGGCAAACCCTCCAAGTAGCATGATTATCGTTAGTAGAGCAATATTTTTCTTATATCTATTCATATAGCTTTTCTTCTACCTAAGGCTCGGGTGTTGGTTCAGGAGCTGGGTCTGGGGTTGGTTCTGGGTCAGGCGTAGTTTCAGGCGCTAGATCTTCTGCCGGAGGTTCTTCAGTAGGAGTTTCTTCTACTGGCGGCTCTTCGGAGCTGCCTCCCCCGTTGTCGGTGGTCGTACCGGTGTCGCCGCTCGGCGGTTCAGTTACCGGCGGTGTATAGCTTGGCGCTTGCGAGCCATTCAAGAGCGCGTCAAGCTGGGTCTTGGTGACACAAGTCTCGCCGCTCGAGTCGGTCAAGCAAAGCTGTTTGGCATATACCGTCTCGGCAGTGATGGTCGTCGCAAAGAGGTCGGCAATGCCGTTGCCTGCGCTTGCGAGCCATGTAGTAACTTTAGCAAACAAATTGTTCCAGAAGCCGTTGGCGAACGTAATAGCGTTGCGGGTTGAGGTTGCCATGTCTGGCGTGGTGGTGGTTGCCAGCGTGGTTGAGGCAAGCGCTGAAAGATTAAAGTTGAGCTCTTGAACAGCGTTAGTGAGCACGGCAGTGTAGTTCATGTACTGCACGCCGGACGGAGTCACGCCATCTGATTCGTACTCAACCAAGCGTGGGTCAACCTCTACCACCTCTTCGGCGACGAAGCCAAAGTGGGTTGAGTCGTCGTTCTGGTTGTAGATGAAGGTTACCGGGCGCATCTTCATGACTGCGTCGAGGCCGATGTCGGTAGAGAGAATGTCGTGCTTAAAGCGGGCCGACGACGAGAGACAGGTGGCACCAGAGCGGAAGGTTACCTGCCAGCCGGTGGTCGAGCTGCCCAAGCAGAGTGAGTTGCCGTTGGTCGAGGTTGAGGTCAAGTTCTGGAATGCAACCGTACCGTTTACTGAGAACGTTCTCCACGGAGTAGTAGTACCAACGCCCACGTTGCCTGAACCGCCGTTAATTACGACGCGTACCGTACCGTTGTTCATATCTGACTCCGTGCCTGAATAGATACGGTATACCCCGCTCTCCACATCCGTTGCAAATTTTGTCGTGCTGGCGGAATGACTCAACACCAATCGCGGAGAAACGCCCGACCCATTTTTGCCTGCCGTCAACAAAGCTGCGTAGTCCTCCTTACCAGCAGTTGTACTGCTTGCAACTACGAGGTTATAACCTGTGAACGCAAGCGTACTGGTGCCTATGCCCAGAGAACCCGTAGGGGTGAGTCTCATCCTTGATGTTGGGGTATAGGTGTTGCCGGCAGTAAGGCTCGTATTGGCGTAAAAGTCCAAGAAGCCAGCGTTGCCTCCTATAATGCTTGCCGTGGTAGCTTTAGCGACCCAACTGCTGCCGTTATATGAAGCTCCGCCAGAGAAGAAGAAGTTGCTGGCACCGGCAGACGTGAGATAGCCGCCACTGTCGCCACTGTTTCCCCAATGGAATTGGGAAGCATTGCTCCCAGTCTGAAGGTCCAGTTTATACGCTGGAGAGGTGGTACCGATGCCGATATTGCCTCCTGCTGTAATGCGCATACGTTCAGTACCACCCGTAGTTGAGTCAACCCTAAAGATAAGGCCGTCATTCGTGCTAGTGCTCATGACATCAATAAAACCGGATGGTAGGTTGACTAGCGGGCCAAAAATGCGCAGACCTACATTACCCAACGTAGTATCGCCGCCCAAGAATATGTTGCCGGTAGTATTACCTACCGCCTTAGGCAAGAATATATTTCCAGAACCGAGCGAGAGAGTGTGCATAGGAGAAGTGGTGCCGATACCGACGTTGCCAGCAGCTGTAACGTTAAAGAATGTAGCTGCGGAGGTGCCGCCGGCAGCAGTAGAAGATGCTACAGCAAATACATTCGCTGCAGTGGAGCCGTACTGCTTTTGTACGCCAAGTGTTGCCGTAGGGGTTGTTGTGCCTATACCAGCGTTGGACGTAGCAGTTCCCAATATCGATACGCTACCGGCGAGCGAAATTTCGCCATTGGCGCCTACAACAGTGGCATTGCTTGAGCTGTAGCCAATTATGTTAACAGCCACCCCTGTAGTTAAACGCGAGCGCAGATAAAAGTTGTTATCCAGCTGAATGTTGCCCTGATAGATTTCGAGTTTTTGCGTAGGAGTAGTGGTGCCGATACCGACGTTGCCCGCACTGTAGAGCGAGCCTATACCGAGTTTTGCATCCGGCACTGTATCGATAGTGCTTCCTGCCAGAGAAAAGCGGAAGTTACCGTAGTTGCCGTTGCCACCACCATTCGGGTAGTACCCAAAGTCACCCCAGCTGGTACTGAGACCGTTAAAGCGGATATTGCCGCTGCTTTCATCTACGCCGTACCCGCTTGTAGACTCCATAGGGCTTACGCTGTTTCCAGAACCAATAAACATTGAGACTGTGCTCTTGGGAGATACGAAGGTAGGTGCAGCCGATGTAGATGAGTTAGTGACGCCGCTTGTATACACCATAAAGGAGTTAGTGGTGGCTTCAACTTGGAGTTTACTTGTAGGGCTCGTTGTGCCGATACCAAACTCACCATTGCCGTTGAAGTAAGTGTCTTCGTTGACTGCAATCTGGATATCCTTGTTTGAGCTCGCGTCATAGATCTCCCACTTGCCGTTGTCGCTGCCATCTGCAAGGAAGTTAAACAAAATGTTTCCAGTAGAGTTATAGGCCAGGAAGACATCTGCACCCACTGAAGGTGTTTTAAGAACAAGTCTGTGTGTGGTGTCTGGGTTAGACAACCCGATGCCGACAGTGCCCGGTACATACAGGATCGGGTTGTTGGTACCGTCAGGAATCAATGAAAGACCGAGCTTGCTGCCTGCGGTCGAGTGGTCACCGTAGAACGAGAGTGAGCCTGCACCACCGCCAAAGGTGTCAGTGCGGAAGCTGATGTCCCAGTTCTTGTAACTGCCCACAGAACCGTCGTTGGCGCCAATGCGGATGTCACCTACTGCACCCGACGAGCCGCTTGGCGCGTAGAGGTTAATGTGCGCGCGGTCAGTTGAGTTGACCGTAAACTTGCTAAAGATATCGAGGCCAGTTGGCGTGGTGGTGCCAATCGCTACGCGGCCATCCTGAGTAATAAGGAAGTCAGTACGAGTTGATGAGCCGACCGTAAAGAGCGGTTGTGTCCCGGCAATACCAGTAGTGTCTACAGAGAAGCGCGCCCACGGAGTGGTGGTGCTTAACCCTACGCTGCCCACATTATTGACCGTTAAGAAATGTTTAGTAGTAGTCGCCAGACCTGTAGAAGTAGTAGAGGCGACCAAGAAGAGAAGACTTGAAGTTGAGGTGTTGTTAGCCAAAACGGTAAGCTGAGCCATTGGAGACGTGGTGCCGACACCTACCCTGCCAGAAAAGGCGCTGTTGCCTTGCACAATGAGGGCCGGCGTTGAAGTAGCCCAGGTAGAGGTGGCGCTTTGACCAACGTTGAGGGTGGTGCGAACCCCAAGAGCTTCTGCAGTGGTGTAACCCGCATCAGAGACGGAGAGGTAATTCTGGTCCTTGGCACCAGCTATATAGAGGAGCGGAGAAGAGAACTGATAGGTTGCCAGTGTGTCATTGACGTCATCGATATATGCCACTCGGTTGGGAGAGAGCGCAGTAAGGGCCATGAAGTTGGCACCCGAGATTGTGATACTGGTGCCCACCTGAACCCAGTTTGAACCGTTAAATTCATATACTCGCAACGTGTCATTCGCGTTCTCAAAAAACGCAACACGGTCTGGCGTCAGTGCAGCAAGAGCAACGCCGCCTCCCGTAACAGTAATTGTGGTACCACTTCCGATCTGATTCCATTGATACCCATCAAACTCATAGGTGCGCAAGAGGTCAGTAGTAGAGTCATAAAATGCGACGCGGTTAGGAGACAGTGTCGCAAGGCCTGGAGCACCACTAGTAGGAATGGAGAGACTCACCCCTATTTGTGTCCACTTAGAGCCATCAAACTCATAGACGCCAAGATTCTGGTTGGCTGCTTCTGTGAACGCAACGCGGTTTGGCGTAAGCGCAGCAAGAACCGGATAACCGTTTGACGGAATTGAGAAGTTATCTCCCCTTTGTAGCCAGGCGCCCGTTGAGGTACTAAATTCATACACGCGGAGAAAATCGTTAGAAGAATCATAAAAGGCGACGCGGTTGGGAGACAATGCTGCAAGGGCTGGCGTGTTCATGTTGGCGATAGGAAGGCCGCTCCCAACCGACGTCCAGGCATTGCCATTAAATTCGTATACACGCAGAGTACTATTAGTGACATCTATATACGCTATACGATTGGAAGAAAGCGCCGCGACTGCAGGGGTTCCATTACCAAGCCCAGAGAGTCCTGTACCTACCTGCTGCCACGTTGGTGTCTCCGTTGATGCAGAAACTGCCAACTTGCCCCACGGATTAGCTGTACCAACACCAACACGGCCAAACTGATCGATTAAGAACGCAGTGGTGGTAGCTGATGCCCCAGTTGAAGATGCAACAGCGAAGAGTGGCGTGACACCTCCGTTGTAATTTGATACGGAAAGTTTGGCCAATGGTGAGGTGGTGCCGACACCGACATTGCCAGTAAACAACGCCGAAAGAATATTAGAACGAATTACCGTGCCGTCATTTTGTTTGTATCCTAGAGAAAATAGGCCGTTATCGTCTACCTCAAAAGTGAAACCATTGTCTTGTATCGGCCTTCGAATGAACAAACCTGATGTAAGCGCCAAGTTATACGTTGTGTTTGACATACCCACACTAAGCTTCCCTGCCACATACTGACTGCCAGTCGTTGTTGCACCGCCGTTGATAGTAAGGCCAGTTGTTGCAGTGCCATTGCCAATGGTTGAACTTGCGTAGGCAGTAAGGCCGCCGTTGAACTGTGTGAGCGATGAAGTGGCGTTGCCGGTGAGGCCGAATGGATAGGCACTGCCAGAACCACCGCATGCAGTTCCTGTATTTGATATAACACCCGTCGCAGAGAACGTGGCACATCCTGGCGTACCACCAGCACTTGAGACAATGAGATTTGTGGTGCTTGCCGTGGTGGCAGTAATAGCTGTTGTAGAAGCAAATGGGAAGGTGCTTGCAGTGGTGGTCGTTGCAGTAAAGTATCCGGCAACTACCTGACCACCTACTGAAAGTTTTGCATATGGAGACGTGGTGCCGATGCCTACATTCATGTTGGTCTTGCTGATCGTAAGGGCAACGTCAGAACTAAGCACTGTTGATGATGCGATGCGGAAGGACTTGTCGGTTGCGTAGTACCCTGCTGACCAGGCATTGCTGTCACCGCCAAACTGGAAGTTGGCGTCACCGGTGCCAGATGGGCTGCCGATAGTAGTAAGACCTGCGTCGCTGACGCTAAAGAACGTGTTTGCCGTGCTGCCGTCTGAGGCGGTAGACGATGCGACTGAGAAGAGTGTGGTGTTGGTGGAGCCGTAGGTGCGCTGTACCGAGAGTGTTGCGTATGGAGAGGTGGTGCCGATACCAATTCTGCCCTCGCCAACCGGCGTAGATGACAAGCCGCTGCCGTTATAAAGCCCTGTTCCGTAGAGAATATTGCCGATATTGAGCTGCTGACTGCCGCTATTTGAAGGGAGGTCAATATTTTTACCGATTGCAATATTGTATGAGCCAGTCGCGTGAGAGCGGCCTGCAGAGTAACCGATAAAGGTATTTCCTGCGCCAATTGTAGTGTTCTGGCCGGAAAGAGTGCCGAAGAAGACGTTATCAAAACCGAGCGTTACGCCAGCGCCAGCGCCACTACCGAAAGCAGAGTTGCCACTACCTTCCCATGAGTCATCACCTGCCTGGATACTTGAGAGTGCGTTTGCACCAATGGCAGTGTTGTCGCCCGAAGACGTAGCGCTTGAGAGTGCTAGGTAGCCGAGCGCTGTATTTCCTGAAGCGCTGGTAAGTGATTTAAGAACATCGAGACCTAAACCAGTGTTAGAGCCCGTACTTGAGGCAATAATAAATGAACGACCACCGAACGTTGCGAGCGTTGAGGTTGAGGTAGTTGCCATAAAGCCCACACGTGAGACGTTGAGGAATGAAGTAAACGTTGATGATGCGTTTGATATGAGCCCGTTTGAGAAGCCGATCGTCGTTGATGTGCTGTTACCCCACGCAGCTGGAGTGAATGGGAACGCAGCGCCTGCAGTCGGCCATGCGCTGCGGCAGTCAGTCGAGAGACAGAGTGTGGTTGCAGAAAGTGCGGTGGTAGAAGCAAATGGGAAGACACTTGCGGTCAGGGTTGAGGTGGCGACAAAATACTGTGCGGTTACTGGGCCGCTGATAACGGCTGAGCCGGCGACACCAAAACGTGTGCCAGGAGTAGTGGTACCAACACCCACATTGCCCGCACTGCTGATATAGAGACGATCTGCACCGTTTACATAGAAGCTTAGGTCGTTTGAGCTATCTTGCTGGTAAATGTAGGAGGTGTTGGAAGTCCCTGCTGTAATTTTGATACCTGCGCTTGCGCCGGAAGTACGATTAATGGAGAGGTATCCGCGTGATGCGTTAGTGAGCACCATAATATCTTCTGCACTTGTGATTTGCTGCCCTACTCCAACTAAACCGCCAACGTATGCATTCCCCGTTGTGGTTGCGCCGCCGCGGACTGTAAGACCTGTTGTCTGTGTACCCCCACCAATAGTTGAGGAGGCATATGCGGTAAGGCCGCCGTTGAACTGTGTGAGTGATGAGGTGGCGTTACCAGTGAGTGGGAATGGGTATGCAGACGTGAGAGAACCTGGGGTAACGTAGTCGGTGCCAGCGACCGCAACGGATACTAGGCCCGTAGCAGAGGTTTTGAGGAGGCCGTTAATAGCGTTGGAGATTACAAGGTTGGTAGTTGAAGCAGTGCCAGAAACGGTGATTGCCGTGGTTGAGGCGAATGGAAGGATTGAGGCGGTCAGGGTTGAGGTTGCAACATAGTATTGAGCAGTGACTGGGCCGCTGATAACGGCTGAGCCGGCGACACCAAAACGTGTGCCTGGAGTAGAGGTGCCGATGCCAAAGTTGCCATTTGTCTTTAGCCACACCTGTCCCGGAGCATCATTGGTAAAGAAGGCTAGGTCATGATTTGTAAACGTTCCAAATTCACCTGCAGTAATGCCCGTCCCGTCCAAGCCAACCCAAGTACCTGCCTGTACCGTGCCATCATTCTGTATAAAGCCTCGCTGGCTGGTAAGGGCTACGTGGCGACCCGTGGTAGTAGCGTAGCCATTAATAGTGAGACCGCTTAAGGTGCCACCGTTACCAATCGTCGAGCTTGCATATGCAGTCAAACCTCCGTTGAACTGT
Organism: uncultured Candidatus Saccharibacteria bacterium; assembly: GCA_964641145.1. Taxonomy (GTDB): domain Bacteria; phylum Patescibacteriota; class Minisyncoccia; order Phycocordibacterales; family SBAW01; genus GWA1-54-10. The sequence continues at coordinate 9,048 of CAZXKI010000023.1, forward strand.
GTGAGTGATGAGGTGGCGTTGCCGGTGAGTGGGAATGGGTAAGCGCTTGTGAGACCGCCCGGAGTGACGTAGTCGGTGCCAGCTACGGCTGCTACTACACCACCTGTGGTATTGGTTTTGAGGAGTGCACTCTGGATATTTGAGATAGTGAGGTTAGAGGTTGAAGCCGTGCCGAAGTAACCCGTGCCAGAGACAGAGATGGCGGTTGAAGAAGCAAACGGGAAGACTGAGGCATTGATAGTTGAGGTGGCAGTAAAGTACTGGCCGTAGATGCGGCCGCTGATTACTGCATCACCGGCGACACCGAGCTTGGTGCCAGGAGTGGTGGTCCCGATGCCCACCATGCCGCCGTTGGTTGAGGAAGCAGTAAGTACGCGCAACCAACCACTTGCAGGACTTGCAGGGTCATATGAGGCGTTGCTCCAAATATTTGCACCGAAGGTGTCTGCAACGAAGCTGCCGGCAACCGCTGCGACTGAGGCAGACGAGCGAGAAACGACATCCCCCACCACCTCGAACTTCTTACCGGTTGAGGTTGCGCCTACACCCAGATTTCCTGCTACGAGCGAGTTACCCGTCGTCGTACTGTTGCCGTTGACGGTAAGACCACCAAGACCGGTGCCATTACCAATCGTCGAGCTTGCATATGCAGTCAAACCTCCGTTGAACTGTGTGAGTGATGAGGTGGCGTTACCCGTGAGTGGAAATGGGTAAGAAGAAGTGAGCGAGCCTGGGGTGACATAGTCAGTACCTGCTACTGCAGCAACTACCCCGCCAGTTGAATTTGTTTTGAGTATCACGCTCTGGAGGTTAGAGATGGTGAGGTTTGAAGTTGAGGCAGTGCCGAAGTAGCCTGTGCCTGATACCGAGAGCGCAGTAGAGGATGCAAATGGGAACACTGATGCTGTTGAAGAGGTGGCAATGAAGTATCCGGCGCGGGCGATGTTGCCAAGGGTTGAAGAGCCTTCGACAGAAAGCTGGTAGGTTGGTGAGGTGGTGCCGATACCGAGACCTGTTGAAGTAAGGCGCATACGCTCTGTATTGCTGTTGGCAGTAAAGAGTATAGCCTCACTGGCATGGTCATATTGAATAGAGCCAGCAACAGCAGAAGCGTTGTCACCAAAATAAATCTGACTGCGGCCAGTCTGTCCGCCGATTATAGAAAGTGCGGCCCAAGAACCGGTAACATTGTTGTTCTGCACAATGGATGCAACTTCAGGCACTGCGGCAAAGCTGGGCGTACCCTGTCCGTAGAGAGCAGCTACATGCAATTTTGCCTGAGGACTTGTGGTACCGATGCCGACGTTGCCACCGAATGAGCTCGGCGTGGTACCTGCCGTAAAGATCGCATAGTTGCTTGAAGCGCCTTTAGTGAGACTTTGTACGTACACACCGTACTGGTTAGTGATGGTGCCTGCACCCGTACCATCATTAATCATTAGGTTATAACCGCTGGTAAGAGTGGCGCCTGTGGCTGCATCGATGCGAGTCCAGAGCGGATGTGCAGCAGTAACAGTGCCTCCGTTACCATTAACGCCTATTAGGGACAGCATACCTGTGAGGCTGGCTGTTGTTCCTGTTGTATGAGTAGCTGACGTAGTGAGGCGGAGGTTTTGTTTAAGGTTTGTGTCTGCAACAGAGTAGGCAACGCTGTTAATCTGGCCGAACTGCTCACCACCCGTTGCTATGCTAAAAGTTTTCCCAAGAGTAAGAGGGGATGATGGCGTAGCGGTGCCAATACCGACATTTCCGCTTCCCTGCTGAATCACAAACTGCGTATTGCCGACCGTGAAGCCCTGACCTGATGCGATGGTGGTGGTGCCCGAGGTGCCAGTTACTGCCAATGCACCGGTGGTGGTTGCACCACCCGAGATAGTAAGGCCGCCCGACTGCGTGCCGTTGCCGATGGTTGAGCTGGCATACGCAGTCAATCCTCCGTTGAACTGTGTAAGTGATGAGGTGGCATTGCCAGAGAGTGGGAATGGGTATGAAGAAGTGAGAGAACCTGGGGTGACGTAGTCGGTGCCGGCCACCGCTGCAGCTACGGTTCCGTCAGCAAGGGTCTTCAAGAGAGCTGAGTTGATGCTTGAGATGGTGAGGTTGGTAGAAGAAGCCGTGGTGAACTGGGCGATGGTGCCAGAGATAGCGGTTGTTGAGGCGAATGGGAAGACGCTTGCCGTAGTGCTGGTCGCGATGAAGTAACCGGCGCGGG
>CAZXKI010000024.1:0-11114 GCA_964641145.1 uncultured Candidatus Saccharibacteria bacterium
TGCCTTAAAATATCTGCTATCATGCTGGCACACTAAGTATAGCGTATGGCACATAAGAAAGCAGGCGGATCAGCTAAAAACCTTACAGACTCAAACGCAAAGTACCTCGGCGTGAAGCTTTTTGCTGGCCAGGTAGCAAAGATTGGGGCTATTATCGTGCGCCAGCGCGGCACCCGCTATATGCCGGGCAAGAATGTTGGCGTAGGTAGCGACCACACCCTGTTTGCCCTTAAAGACGGCGTAGTCTCATTCCGCACTGCTCGCAAGACCTCTTTTGCAGGCGAAACAACGGTTAAACCAGTTGTTGACGTGCTCGTAAAGTAAACCTCAAACCCTTCTGGCCCCTTCCCTAAGCGCCGCAAGGCGCTTAGTATTTTTATAGACGTTCAATACCGAAGAGGAACCCATGGACGAGCTACGCGAGTACAGCGCAGCTCTCGATGAGCTGCCTCTCTTACTGTCAACCGCCATTTCATGGCCAGGCAAGTTCCAGTACGATCACTACGACTGGAATGATGCTGAGTGGAAGAAACGCGGCCGCGGCAAGTACGCGTACCGTGTTATTCCGCTCACGCAAGGGTACTTCATGATGGTGTCGCCGCAAGACTACAAGCGGATGACAATCTATCCTGACGGATCCCCCAAACGCTGGCATGCCCACGTTGGACGCGAGCGCGACGGCACTATCTCGAAGGTCTATGCTGAGCGCAAAGGCCGCGGCGATGAACCCGCTATAGTAAGCGCCCACCGTGAAGTGCTTAACGCGTTGTGGTCTTCAAAAGATGGCGACCACATTAACGGCTGGGGGCTCGACAACCGTCGGGTCAATTTGGACCTTGTGCACCGTAGACGCAATATAATAAACGCACTTCGCGAAAGACAGGTGCACGTAGGACTCTTGCGGGGCGTCGAGAAACGCGGCAAGAACCGTGCCGGCATGCAACACTACGGCGGCAAAGTGTGCAAACGACTCAAAAGTGGCAAGGTGCGTACCTTCCGATCAAAACGCACCTGGCTTAGCCAAGAGCCTGCGAGCCGCTGGTATATGAACTGGCTTAAACGCCATAATGGGCGAACGGCATGGGCGCACAGTCCTAAGAGCGTCAACTACCCTGCCTTCCCGCCTTCGATGGATTCGGAACCGACCTACCAACCGCGCAAGCGGAAGGAAGAAGTCTATGAATCTATCCCCTTCTAGCGCGCCGACCCTCCCTGGGCCGGCGCTTTCTGTTTGGCGGCTAAGTAGTGTAGACTCTCTCACGGACGTATGCGGGCACGTGCCCGCCCCACAATCATCAACGCGGAGCTCTTCGATGGAAATCACCGTTCACCATGAGCGGGTGTTTGCTCTCCTCGACGTGCTCTTGCCACGTTGGAAGGAAAAGCGATACCCCTACAACCGCCCTGACGCGATCATCCCGCAGACCATCATCCCTGCCGAGCTTCGTAAGAAAAAAAAGGAGTTGGCCTGGTTCTACTTCTATATCTGCATCTATATGCGCGGCGGGATCGAGAGCCTGCAGGCGTTTCGCGCACTGCTGCGCATGCGTACGGCACATCCGCACCTATTTGACCCGCTCCACGCACAGTGGTGGCCGGTCGAAGAGGTGCAGCTGATCTTGAAGACGTTCATCGGCTGGGACTCGAAGGCAGCGAGCATTAACTGGGTCGAGAACTCACGACGGCTCGTAGGCACCTGGGGCGACGACCCGCTTGCGCTCATTCGCGGAGTCACAACCTACGAAGAAGCACTGCGGCGAATCAAGAACAAGCGCACCAAAGCAGAGCTCGCCGAGGCCAATAAAATTAATAACAATGGTCACGGGTTCAGGGGCTTTCAGCCCAAAATGGTCTCGATGCTGTTGTACTTCTACGACTGGGAGGGGTGGCTTGAGCCACGCTTCGCCTACCCTTCGCCTGCAGACTTTCACAACTTTCGTCTCGGTCTCAATTTCGAAGCGATTGAGGTGAAGCTCGAAAAGGGTGAACGACTCTCGGCCAAAGAGGCGCTCTCCTACCCGTGGCGGGAGGCGGTTATGAGCTACATAGAAAAACATCAGGCCGACCCTCTAGAGGTATCCGACGCGCTGTGGCTCTTTTCTCTCCTCTTGTGCGGCAACTCGCCGCTTACAGTAACGCGTAGCGAACTGGGGCCAGACCTCTTTTCGCACGCGGGAGTTAAGCTCCACAGCAACGGCCACGACACTCGCTGGCTCTCGCAACGCAACCTCACAGCACTCGCGCAGACGTGCTTTGTCTGCCCGCTTGTCGAGAAATGCGCCTATGCGGTGCCAGCCCAGCCCTACTATCGTAAAGGCCTGCTGCAACTAAACCCGCGCCCGCGGGTTGAGAGGGGTATGAATCTCTCACACTTTAGAGAGCCTGCCCCGGACAACGTAGTGCTTGATGATGAAATGGTAGACCTCCTCGAACACATCGAGGCTGCGGCACCCGCCTAGCGCGGGTGCCGATTTATTTATGCCGGCAAGATGCCAACGATAAGTTCGACTTTAACCGTCTTGCTTGAGAGCACGACAGGATGCTCGCCAACCGACTTCATATGGTCAGGGACTGCGATAGCGCTCTCAGGAATTTCCAAGCTGTGCTCACCCAAAATAGCTTTAGCAATATCTTTCTGTGTTACCGACTTAAAGAGACCGCCTTTCTCGGTAGCGCGGATCTTGAGGGTTATCTTTTTGCCGCGCAGAGACTGAATTTTTTTAGTTAACTGCTCCTCTTCTTGAGCGCGAGCGGCTTCTACCTGCTGACGCTGCGCCTCTACCTGCTTAATCTTCTCCTCGGTTGCCGGCTCGGCAAGCTTGCGCGGGAACAAATGATTAAAGGCGTATCCATCTGCCACATTCTTGATCTCTCCGTGCTGCCCTACCCCGCGTACGTCCTTAAGTAAAATAACTTTCATATAGTGAAATATAGCAGATGCAGTAAAAAAGCGAAGGGCGCAGAGGTTAGTCTGCGCCCTATCGAACAGGTGTGGCCAGTTTATTCGACTGGCGGGTCGGTTGCCATGGCAACCGCCTCGGGGAACACGATCGAGGCGAGCTTGGCGCACTCGGTCTCGTAGGCCGCCTGGGCCCCCGAAAACTTGCCGGTCGGGTTGAGGCTGCCGTTCCGGCCGACGTGGTTCTTCCTCGAGTCGTAGCCGCCCAACAGGGTCGGCTGCCGGTCGATGATACCGTCGGAGTCGTAGTCGATGAGGACGCCTTTGAAATCGCCCTGCATGACCAGGTAGCCGGTGGCATCGAACTCGATCAGCGTGTACTCGTTGTACTCGTGACCGTAGCGCTGCACCTTGTGTCCAAGAACGCACGGCACGACACCGCGCTCGTTGCAGATCTTGATGGCCGCCGGGATGACCTGCGGGCAGACGAGCTGCACCTCTTCGGCACTCGCCGAAACGGTGAACATCGCGGCGAGCGCCACGAAAGCAGTTGCAAAGAAATTGCGCATTTCTTTAGTCTCCCTCGCTTGGAATGTGTGAGACACGCCTCAACGAACGTGCTAAGCCAAAATTATAGTACCTTTGGGGAGATTTGTCAAGTTATCCACACCCCTGCCCTACAAGCTCAGGAGATACTGTACTGCGGCGTCCATTTGCGGATCGCGCTGTGCCTTAACGTCTTCTGCCGTGCGCTTTGCTTCGATATCAGCCTTGAGGCCTCCGTCTGAGATTGAGGTGCCGTTTGGCGTAAGCCAGCGTGCAATCGTTACCTTAAGTTCTGCGCCGCCTCCCAGCTCGATAAGCTCTTGCACTGACCCTTTGCCGAAACTGCGTGTTCCTACAAGCTTCGCGACATTGTGCTGCTGGAGCGCGCCTGCCAAAATCTCTGATGCTGAAGCCGAACCCTGGTCGATAAGTATAGCCATCTGCAGCTTTCGGTTGGCAAAGACATTGTAGCCAACGCTGCGGTGTGGGATGTTGTCGCGCTTGCCTTTGTAGTCTTCGGTCACGACCACGTCGCCTACCGGGAGGAAGTAGCTTGCCATCTGGACCGCTGCCTCAAGGTAGCCGCCCGGGTTGCCGCGGAGGTCGAAGATGAGTTTGGTCGAGCCGCTTTGCATAAACTGGCGCAAGGCGTCCCTAAAGAGCTCAGTTGAGTTTGCAGTAAAGCTGTAGAGCTCGATCACGTAGATGCCGTCGTTGCGGCGGTAGTTGTTGATGATCGGCACCTGGATCACGTCGCGCATGACCGTGATCTCAAACGGCTGACCGCCGTCGCGGATGATAAAGAGTTTGACTGAGGTTCCCTTCGGGCCGCGGATCATTTTAACTGCGTCGTCTACCGCCATGCCTTCTGTTGGCTTGCCGTCGACGCCAATAACCTGGTCGCCGCTCCGTATACCCGCGCGCTCGGCTGGAGAGTTCTTAAGCGGAGCTACAACCGTAAGCTGGCCATCTTTGGTACCAAGCTCCATGCCCACACCAGAAAACTCGCCGCTTATGTCCTCTTGGAAGATCTGCGCCTCTGCGGGCGGCATAAAGACCGTGTACGGGTCGCCGTAGCTTGAGGTGAGGCCTGCGATAGCGCCCCAAAGTTTTTCTTCTTCGCTCGGGATAGTAGTAGACGCGGTAGAGGCAACGAAGTTCTGGTCGAGCTCGTTCCATGCGCGCCAAAACTTTTCGAAGTTAACGTCGCCCGGCTTGGTGCCGTTGACTGCAGAAAGATTGAGCGAATCCGCTGCGGTGGCGAGAGTGAAGTTATTGGAAAGGCCCATATAGAGCCCGGCGCCAAACGCTATAAAAAGAAAAACAAGCACGCCAAGTGCCCGCCATTTGGTGTTGAATCGATGCATGTACACAGTATCTCATACGCCCTTCTAAAGGGCTAGTGAAAAAGGGTGGTATTCTGTATTTTGTATGCTCACTCGCTACGAGCAGGGCAGTTTGACATGGATCGACCTCGTAACGCCGACCAACGGCGAGGTTCGCCAACTCATGGAAGAGTTTGGGCTTCATCCGCTTGTCGCACAAGAACTCCTCGTCCCCTCACAAAAGTCTAAGGCCGAAAAGTATGAAGACCATTTGTACTTGGTGCTCAACTTCCCTGCCCTGCACACTGCCGCTCACGGACACTCCGAACAGGAGATCGACTTTGTAATCGGGAAAAACTTCTTTATCTCTGCCCGCTACGAGAACGTAAACCCGATGCATTCCTTTGCCCGCTCGTTTGAGGCCGAAGCGTTGGTAGGCCGCAACCGCGGCCCCCTGCGCGGACACCATCTCTTTACCTCAATGATGAAGAGCCTCTACCACGGCCTTATTGTCGAGTGCGACGTGCTCTCTGAGCGGCTGATGGAGATCGAGGACCGGATCTTTAGCGGCGACGAGCGCAGCATGGTGGCACGCATCAGCAGTGTCGGCCGCACGATGCACAACTTTAAAAAGACGCTCACCCCGCACCGCGAAATACTTGAAAGCATGGACTTGCCGGGAGAAAAGCTATTTGGCCGCGAATTTGTGTATTACCTCCACTCTATTTTGGGCGAATTTAGCCGCGTAGAGCGCACACTCGACCACCTGCGAGAGTCTTTGGTAGAACTGCGGGAGACCAACAACAGCCTCCTTACCACCAAGCAGAACTCGATTATGAAAAACTTTACTGTGTTGGCGTTCGTCTTCCTGCCGCTGTCGTTTATTGCAGGTCTCTTCGGCATGAACACCATGAACAACCCTGTTGTGGGCAACCCGTTCGACTTTTGGATCATTGTAGGGCTGATGGCTCTCATTGGCGCCCTGTGCTTGCTTTACTTTAAGCGTAAGGACTGGCTATAGTGGCGCTATGGGATTTCTTTCTTTCTTTACATCAAAGCCGGCACGCAATTTGCCTACGCTCAAGTTCTACAACACCCTCTCGGGCTTGGTAGACGAGTTTGAGCCTTTGGGCGGCCGCGCGGTCAAGATGTACAACTGCGGCCCCACGGTGTACGACCGCCAGCATATCGGCAACATGTTCTCTGTGGTCCTGGGCAATACGATCCGCCGCACCCTTGAAGCTTGGGGGTACAAAGTAAACCAGGTTATAAACATTACCGACTTCGGCCACCTCTCTTCCGACGCAGACGATGGCGACGACAAAATGACGATAGGCCTCAAGCGAGAAGGTCTGGCCCCTACCCTTGCCAACATGCGCAAGCTGGCAGAAAAGTATACGGAGCTTTATTTAGAAGATATTGCGCTCCTTGGGGTGCCTGTTGCAAAAATTACCTTCCCTCGTGCCTCTGATTATATTCCTGAACAAGTCGCTCTGATTAAAACCTTGATGCAAAAGGGCTACGCATACGAGACCAGCGACAGCGTGTACTACGACATCTCTCGGTTTAAAGACTACGGCAAGCTCGGCAATATCAAGCTCGACACTCTGCAAGAAGGCGCGCGTGTTGAGGTAAACAAAGAGAAGCGCAACCCGCAGGACTTTGTGCTGTGGAAGTTTGATAAAAAGATCGGCTGGCAATCGCCGTGGGGCAAAGGCTTCCCCGGCTGGCATATCGAGTGCACGGCCATGATCTTTAAACTCCTCGGCAAGCAGATAGACATCCATACCGGCGGCATCGAGCATATACCGATCCACCACAACAACGAGATCGCGCAGGCAGAGGCTGCAACCGGCAAGCCCTTTGTTAAATACTGGCTGCACAACGCGCACATAACCGTAGAGGGTAAAAAGATCTCAAAGTCGCTCGGCAACACGGTCTACCTGCACAACATTGTCGACAAGGGATACAATCCGCGAGCGCTGCGCTACTGGTTTTTAACCGGCCATTATCGCACACCCATGAACTTTACCTGGGAGGCTATCGAAGGTGCTGACCAGGCGCTTAAACGCCTGACACGCGCATACTTAGAAGCTGAAATAAATTCCTCGGACGAGCGACTGGTCACTCGCCGAAGGAGCGAGAGAGAGGAATTTATGAAAGCGTTCTATACCGCTATCGCCAACGACCTTGGCACTGCACAAGCCTTGGCCTTGGTGTGGGACAACCTTAAGACCCTCGACCAGGCTACGCTTAAAAAAGTAGACCGGGTGCTTGGCCTTGGCTTTAGCGAAGAGCGGGAAACTTCTAAACTTGCCGTGCTTAAAGGCTCTGACCTGCCCGAAGAGATTCAGAACGCCTTAGACGAACGCGAAGCAGCGCGCAAAAATAAAGACTTTGCCCGCGCCGACGAGCTCCGTAAACAGGTTGAGGAAGCTGGCTATGTACTTAAAGATACCCCTGACGGCCCCAAAGTAACCCGAGAGTAACGGCTCAAACCCCCGGGAAATGAGCCGTTGTGGCTCAAATCCCCGGCGTTTGAGCCACGGGTGGCTTTTATCCCCCAGCTATCCCCCTGTCCACACAAAATAGGCTTTTGGAGCCGCTTCCCGCCCCTACGCAAAAAGAGTATTCTTTAGTAACTATGGCGAAGAAGCATGACACTCTCCGTACCCCGCCGCAAAGCTTAGAATCCGAAAAAGCATTTTTGGGCGCCGTGATGATCCGCCCCGAGTCGATGGTAGAGAGCACCGACGCTATCCAAGCCGAAGCGTTTTACAGCGAGAAGCACCGGATTATTTATCGCGCGATCCTTACGCTGTGGCAAAAAAATGAACCTATAGACGTAGAGAGCGTGCGCGCCACGCTCTCCGACCAAAAGCAGCTGGAGCATATTGGAGGTGTTGCCTACTTGGCTAACCTTGCAGCAGAAGTGCCGGCCGCATCAAACGCCCGCTTTTATGCAGAGCAGGTGCAAAAGAAGGCCATGCTCCGCAACCTTATCGACGCCGGCGAATATGTGGCAGAGCTTGGGTATGAAGAGGCCGAGGAGCTTGAAGAAGTCCTGGACAAAGCCGAGAAGAAAATTTACGAGGTTACGGCAACTCCTACCCTTTCAAAGTTTACCCCGCTCAGCGCCTCCCTTACCGAAGCGTGGGCGCGCCTTGAGCACCTGCAGGAGCACAAAGACGAGATGCGCGGCGTGCCGACCGGGTTTAAAGAGCTCGACAACATGTTGGCCGGCTTTCAAAAGTCTGACCTTATTATCTTGGCTGCGCGCCCCTCAATGGGCAAGACCGCGCTCGCGCTCGATATCGCCCGCCAAACTGCCGTAAAGAACAAGACACATGTGGGCATGTTCTCGCTTGAAATGTCCGCCCAGCAGTTGGTAGACCGCATGGTTGCGGCCGAGGCGCGGGTTAACTCATGGAACCTCCGCACAGGGCGCATTAGCGACCAGGACGACTTTACGCGTATTCACGACGCCTACGACCGCCTAAGCCAGGCGCCGATATTTATCAACGATGAGCCGGGCAACAATATTCTTAAGATGCGCGCAGTGGCCCGCCGCCTCAAGCGCGAGCACGGGCTCGGTATGATAGTGGTCGACTACCTGCAGCTCATGGTACCGACCCAAACCCGTGCCAGCGACAACGTCGTGCAGCAAGTGACCGAGATCTCCCGCTCGCTTAAAAACCTCGCACGCGAGCTCGACGTGCCGGTACTCGCCCTCTCGCAGCTTAGCCGTGCTGTCGAACAGCGCCGCGGCAAACCGCGCCTAAGCGACCTGCGCGACTCGGGCTCTATTGAACAAGATGCCGACGTGGTTATGTTTATCCATCGCGAAGACAAGATGACCGACGGCCCGAGCGACCGCCCCAACATTGCCGAAATTCTTATTGAAAAGCACCGCAACGGCCCGGTGGGCAGTGTCGAGCTCTACTTCGACGACAAACGCACCACCTTTACCTCGGTAGACAAGAGCGACTTTGGCGTATTTGAGGAAAACAGTGCTGCGCCATTCTAAGCCATAGACCATGAATCCTATTGAGCATTTAACAGAAAGCTTTGAGAAGTTTCCTGGCATCGGCCCCCGGCAAGCCAGGCGCTTTGTGCAGTTTTTGCTCCACCAGAACAGCATGTACCGCAACGCGCTTGCCGAAGATATAAAAAAGCTCGGGCTTAATACCTTTCAATGCAAGGCATGCTTTAGGTGGTCAGTTAAAGGCAGTGAGAAAGACGGCCTGTGCAGCATCTGCAGCAGCACAAGCCGCGACAAAGGCCTTTTGTTTGTGGTAGAGAAAGACGCCGACATAGACAACGTAGAGCGCAGCGACTTTAAAGGCGTGTACTTTGTGCTAGGTGGCGCAGTGCCACTTGCTGCAGAAGAGCCCGAGAAACACATTAAAGCCCGCGAACTTATGAGCCGCATCGAGGCCGACAGCACCGCAGGTGTGCTTAAAGAAGTTATCTTAGGCCTCTCGGCAACAAGCGAGGGCGACCATACCCGGCTTATCTTGCAGGAAAAGCTGCTCCCCGTTTCTGAATCGCTTAATTTTAAAATCTCGTCGCTTGGCCGTGGCCTCTCTACCGGCTCTGAACTTGAGTACGCCGACCCAGACACGATAGCGAGCGCACTTGAGTCTAGAGGTTGACAAACCTAAGTATTTAGGGTATCTTATCTATCGAAAGTCCTGTAACGTCTGAACCGAAACCTCTGGAGGAAGTCTCGTGAGCAACGAAAACGAAGAGTCTGCTGCCCCAATGCCCTTGTGGATAAGGGTACTGGGATGGATATTGTTCTTGGCCTTCATCGGCTTCCTAGTCCTTGGGTTCCTCAATCTAATCGGGGTGATTCCGGACCCGCCCGACAGATCGACACTCAGCACCATCCACGGCGACGCCATCGAGATGCAGTTCCGCAAGGCCCCGCCGCAGACAAGTTCTCGGCCACCCCTGCCGGCCACCGACGTCAGCGTCCGCAAGTAAACGTCTTCGAAAGAAGCATTACGAAAAACCGCCGCCCCTACGGGGACGGCGTTTTCTTTATTTAATACCTGAGATCTTGACCTCAAAAAACGGTTGGCGATGACCGCGCTTCTTAAAGTAGTTGGACTTTGCCTTGTACTTAATTACGGTGATTTTCTTGGCGCGGCCGATAGATTTGATCTCGCCTTTAACCGCGGCACCCTTGATGTATGGAGCGCCGATAGTGGTGTCTGAGCCATTGTCTACCATAAGCACACGGTCAAAGGTCACGGCATCGCCGGCCTTAAAATCGCCTTTAATTTTCTCGATTTTTACCGTGTCCCCTGCAGAAACCATGTACTGTTTCCCGCCGGTTTCGATAATGGCAAACTCTTTTTCCATGCCCCACAATCTAACCCACTTACGCTTAAAAAGCAAGTGTGGTATAGTATTTGTTAGATCGGCCCCCAATAGGAGTACAGATGATGCCCCTTGCCGCTTGGATTGGACTTGCCGTAGTGCTGGCGATTGCCGGCATTCTCTACGTCCGGTGGGACTATGCACGCTGGAACCGCAAGCACCCGGGCCAGAACGACTACATGGCCCGGCTCGACAACGAGCTCACCCAAATTGGTGAATGACCGCCCCCCCTGAAGTCCCGCGCTACCACGCGGGGCTTCCACTTTTTATCTCTGTGTATTACTCATTTGCTTTTACTATATAAAGGAGTACTTTTAGGGCGGCTGGTGGGCGTTAGCAACCTGTAGGAGGCCTGGCACATGCTTGGCATCGTCTTCTGGGGGCTGTTGACGCTCGGATTCTCTAGTGGAGCGTATGCGTGGTACAAGAACTCCCATGCAAAGAACTTTCCCCCTATAACGTCGCGGCACGGCAATTTCAACGCCTAAGCCCCGACACACGAGCGTTCGCTCGACCTCGACAGACCTGCCGTCCTCCCGCGGCAGGTCTTTCTTTTTTATAAGCAAAAAGCCCGGGGCGCGTACGCCGCCAGGCTTGAGAGAGAGTAGAGTCTATCCTTACGGAAGCCGAGGAATTGCGATGAGTACTTCCTCCTCAAACACAAGCCTGTCAGGAGTTCCTCCTTGGACGAATATCTTGGCGATATCGACCGGTTCCCCCGGGCTTGGTTTTATTGAGCGAAGAAGTAGTGTCCCAAGGAACGGTTCGTGGATGAATAGTCTACTGCGAAATCGGTAACCGTTACCGCCCACGACCTCCAACCCCTCACCAAAGACACAGCGCACCATGTCATTAAACCAGAGCTTTACCAGCTCTGCTGACACTTGGTTGGAGCCTCGTTTAGGAAGGGTGAATTTTGTGCAGAAGTGCCTCTCTTCCCCAATCTGCATTGGGTA
>CAZXKI010000025.1:0-11100 GCA_964641145.1 uncultured Candidatus Saccharibacteria bacterium
GCATTTACGACACTCGACCCCAACCTCGGTGCGCTGTACGGTCTTATTGTGGCGGACATTCCGGGCTTGATAGAAGGTGCTTCAGAAGGTAAGGGGTTGGGTTTCAAATTCTTGCGTCATATCTCTCGCACTCGACTCCTGCTACACTGCGTCTCGCTCGAAGAAGAAGATCCTAAGCTGGTGTATCAGACAGTCCGGGACGAGCTTTCTCGGTTTGACGATGGCTCCTTGGCTCAGAAACCCGAGCTGATCGTATTGACCAAATCAGACATGAAAACTCCTGAGGAGGTTGAGCGTCTTGCCGCATGGTTTAACGAGATGGGGAAGGAGGTGACTACCGTGACGGTGCTCGACGACGCATCGGTTAAAGCTTTGCAAGATACGATAGTGCGCGCTTTGCGTTAAACTGATAGTATCCCTTTTATGACCTACCGGCCGACCATTGGCTTAGAGATTCATGCCGAGCTTAAGACGCAGACCAAGATGTTCTGCGCCTGCATCAACAACCCTGACGAGCCTACGGCCAATAAAAACATTTGTCCGGTGTGCATGGCGCACCCGGGCACCTTGCCGGTTATAAACAAAGAGGCGGTGCACAAGGTGTTGCTCGTAGGTACGGCTCTTAATGCTATATTGGCTGACTTTACCGAGTTTGACCGCAAGAACTATTTTTACCCAGATATCCCTAAGGGCTATCAGCTCAGTCAGTATAAGTATCCACTGGTGTCGGGAGGTACTCTTAATGGGGTAGCCATAACCAGGATTCACCTAGAAGAGGATACGGCCCGCTCACAGCATATAGGCGAGAAAAGTCTTGTGGACTATAACCGAGCCGGGGTGCCCCTTATGGAGCTTGTTACTGAGCCGGTTATACATGATGCCGAGACGGCGGGTGCGTTTGCCCGAGAACTCCAGCTCCTCCTCCGTACGCTGGGGGCAGGGGAGGCCAATATGGAGAAAGGCGAGATGCGTGTCGAGGCTAATATCTCGGTAAGCCCTGACGACACCTTTGGCACCAAGGTAGAGGTCAAAAACCTCAACTCCTTTAGAAGCGTTGAGCGCGCTATAGCATTTGAAATTGCTCGGCAGTCTAAACTTTTAGATAAGGGCGAGAAGGTGACACAAGAGACACGTGGGTGGGATGAGAAGAAGCAAGAAACATTTTCTCAGCGCAAAAAGGAGTCGTCCCATGACTACCGCTACTTCCCAGACCCCGACCTTCCCAAGCTCATACTTTCCGAGATCCCAGAATTTTCTAAAGAAGCACTGGTTAAAGAGCTACCTGAATTGCCGTGGCAGAAGCGCGAGCGTTATATTGCGCTCGGTCTTAAAAAAGAGGACGCAGATATGTTTGTGGCTGAGGCTCGTTTTGGCGGATTATTCGAGGAGGCGAGCAAACTCGAGCCTTCGCATGGTAAAGCAATTGCCAACTATATAAGCTCCGATGTCGCGGGTCTTGTGGCAAAGTTAGGCGAACAAGGTCTCGCTCATATTACGCCAAAGGGTCTAGCATTTTTAATGGCACGTGTTGCAAAAGGGGAGCTCTCTTCTCGTGGCGCTAAAGATACCTTGGCAGAAGTTTTTGCTTCTGGCGGCGACGTGATTGATGTCTCAAATAAATATACTCAACAGAGTGACACCGGCGCTTTGGAAGGGGTGGCGCGTGAAATCGCGGATGCTTATCCACAGGTGGTTGCAGACTATAAAGCAGGTAAAGAAGCCGCGCTCCAGTTCTTGATTGGGCAAGGTATGAAGCAAACAAAGGGTTCTGCAAACCCCGAGATTCTGAAGGAGGTCTTCAGAAAGATTCTCGCCTAGCACTACACCACACCCCCTCCCTTGCAGCTTCAGGGGAGGGGTATATTCTATATATATGGATGAGCTAGAAATCGCGGGGCAGCGATATCTATCGACAAGGCGTGCTGGCAAGGAGCATAAATATCACTCCGATTATATCGGCCAGCTTATACGTGGCGGCAAGGTTATTGGTAAAAAGGTAGGCCGCTCTTGGTATGTACAAGAAGACTCCCTTAATGCTTATTTAAGCGGAGAGGTTTTTGACACAAAGGCAGCCTCAAAGAAAGAGGTCGCTCCTGTTCTAAAAGTAGAACCTGTGGCTGCAAAAGAAGTTCCGGTGGTGCAGCCTGCGCCAGCCGTGACAGCAGTAGCAGAAGTGGTTGAGGAAAAAATAACTGTTCCTAACGAAAAAGAGATTGTTGCGGATGCGGCACCGGCGCCAATAAAAATAGTTAAGGAGCCAGTTGCACTTAATACGACTCCGGTGCGCAGAATTCCAATTGATGACGCGAATCGCGTTCAGATCAACGGATCTAAAGTTGTATCGGTTAAGTCAAATAACCTCCGCTACATTTCAGATGACGCTCCCGTGCTGCCAGAAGTTCCGAGTAAAAAGATTGCTGTAACGGTGAGTGAAGAAGTGCCGACCTATGAAGCAGAATATTTGCCATCAGTGGAGGAAGTAGAAGTGCAGAGCCGATCATCACGTGCAGGCGTTCTTTCTCTCGCGGCTCTTGCAGTAATAGGCATACTTACTTTTTCTATTACTGCAGGTGCATCTGTAGCAATAAGTTCGCACACGGTGGTTGAAGAGGGGCAGGTTGCAGGCGCTGGGTACACCTTGAAGTAAAAAGTATACATTCGACATCATTTTAGAAAAGAGTCAAAACTCCCTTTTGGAAAATCTGAAGGGGAGTTTTTTTATTGCTCCTGATCAAGATCGAGGAATAAGGGTGGTGGCCTGTAAAAGGTAGTGGGCGAGATGGCCTTATATATCAACCTCGATATGCCGATATATCGTATAGGCGATCCGAGATATGAATATATACAAGGGATTCTCGGTTATACAAAATCATAAAATCTCGGATCTTTTAACGAGTAGAAAAGTCATTACATTTTTCCCAAAATTTGAGCATACTTTAGGACTTACTTTTTGCGAAGCACCCTAAATACCCTGTGTTATGGGGCTATTTTGAGATCTGATTTTTTGTAAAAATTTTCATACTATCCACAGAAAAAAATATTTTTTTCGAGTGATTGAAAAAACGTACGTAGAATAATAAGTACATCTCCCGAACTAATTGGGAAAAATAAAGTTTTTTCGGATCATGAGTTCTTTAAACAAATTCAAAACTGAAGAGGGGAAAATGGCGCTTTCTGCTAAGGATGCGGCGCTTCGACTTTCATGCGCTCAAGACTATGTTGGACGCCTCTGCCGTGAAGGCAAGTTGCGCGGTTTTCAAAAGGACGGGCAGTGGTATGTAGAATTGCGCTCGCTTACAGAATTTGAAAAAGCACGCGTGGTTGCCAAGCAGGAGCGCTCTGAGAGGCTTGCTGAGCAGCGCCGCAAGGAGAATGAAGCCTATAAAAAGCTTCACGGCATTACTGAGGCTCCTTCAACAGAAGCGTTGCCTGCAAAGACAGAGACTAAAGCGGCGCCTTCTCGCAAAGGTTTGTTTGACTTGATGCCGCACACTGTTTCGGTTGCAGTGGGAGTGGTCACCCTGTTTGTTGCCATCGTGTTTGCTGGCGCTGCTTCGACGCCATTTGCTGACCGTGCCGCCACTCTTACGTCTGCACTTGGTCATGTAGAATCTCCATTTTTTGGTACAGCAAGTATTTCGTTCCCAAGTTTTTCTCCCAACTCAGTTTCTAAAAGTTTGTTTGGCAACTTCTTTTCATTTTTGTTTGGTGAGAAAAATAAAAATATCGCACAGGCTCCTGAACAGGCGGTCTCTGCAACTACGATTGTGCCGGTTACGCAGCCTTCTCAAACAATCGTTACAAATACGTATCCAGTTATTGAGCGCGTGGTTAGTGCGCCAGCAGCTGGCAACTGGGTTACTACTGACGTGCTGGCTATCATGCTCGGTGATTTGCAGCGCTCAATGCGCAGTGACATAACCCGCACGTTAAATCAGATGCTCGACCTCGACTTCTTTACGTCATCAAATTCGAGCGGCGGCCTGACGACAATTGCCGATGCAGATGTGCCGGACACTATTACGGCAAGCAATTACTTGCCGCTCGCAGGTGGTACGCTGGTCGGCACTTTGACGGGCACCGATGCGCTGTTTAACAATGCGACTACTACAAAACTGGCAGTAACTGGTGTTGCTTCTACCACTTCTCTTGTTATCTCAAGTGCGGGCGGCGCAGGTACACGTTGCTTGCAGGTTGATGCGTCGGGTGCAGTGTCAGCCAATGCTTCAGGTTGCGGCGGTACCGGCAGTCCTGGCGGCAATGATGGTGAGGTGCAATATAACAACAGCGGCTCATTTGCTGGTAATGCGGCTTTTACCTTTAATGACACTACCGGCCAGTTGAGCGTTACAAATATTGTAGCGACCAACGCCACGACAACATTTGCAACTACTACGCGTCTCGCCATTTTGACTGCACCAGTTGCTCCGTCATTTATCGCAACGTCTTCTACGGCGTCCATTTTCCCATTTGCTTCAACTACGGCTATTACGGTTGCAGGCACTGCGTCTACTACTAACTTGGTCGTGTCATCACTAGGAAACTCTGCAGGTCAGTGCCTCACGGTTGATTCTTCGGGCGCATTAGTAACCACTTCGTGCGGCTCAGGTGGGGCTGCGTTCCCATTCACCGCACAGTCCTGGGGCAACAGCACCTCAACTATCATTGGTTTCACTAATGGTCTCATCTCCAACGCTTCTTCAACCTTTACCTCAACCCTCACACTCTCTAACCTCACCAACTCTGGCTTGGCAGTTAACTCTTCGGGCCAGGTCTATGCCGCTGCAACCACCACCTTCTCATCACCACTTGTATACTCAGCGGGCAACGTCACGATCCAGCAGGCTACTGGCGCACAAAACGGCTACCTCTCTTCAACTGACTGGACCACGTTTAACAACAAAGTATCTTCGTCGTCACTTACATCAATCTTTCCGTTTACTCCGACAGCGTACGGCAACGCAACTTCAACAACGATTGGCTTTACCAACGGCCTTCTTTCAACGGCGTCATCAACCTTTACGGCAAACCTGATTTTCTCTAATTACACCGGCGGTTCACTCGCAGTTAACTCAACAGGCGGGGTGTACACTGCAGCTACTACCACCTACGCATCACCGCTCACATACTCAGCGGGTGTTACTTCAATCCAAGTAGCAAATGGCTCGCAAAACGGCTACCTCGCATCAAGCGATTGGACACTCTTTAATAACAAAGTATCAAGTTCATCGCTTACTACTGCACTCAACACGGCGTTCCCATTCACCGTGCAGTCCTGGGGCAACAGCACCTCTACCACTATCGGCTTCTCAAACGGCCTCATATCAAACGCTTCTTCAACCTTTACTTCAAACCTCACGCTTTCAAACTTCACCAACGGCGCTCTTGCGGTAAACAGTGTAGGGGGAGTTTACACTGCAGCTACTACCACCTTCGCTTCTCCGCTTACGTACTCTGCAGGCGTTGCCTCAATCCAAGTAGCAAATGGTTCACAAAACGGCTACCTCTCTTCAACTGACTGGACCACGTTTAACAACAAAGTATCTTCGTCGTCACTTGCGTCTTCTCTTACTGCGGCATTTCCATTCACTCAGACAACCAACTACGGTGTAAATGCAAACGCAACTACAACGCCGATCTGGTTCCAGAATGGCCTCACTGCATCATCAACCGCGCGTTTCGAGTCGCTCACGGTACGTTTCGCCACGAGCACCTTTGCTTCTTCGACCGTTATTTCAACTAATACGCTCTGTCTCTCGACTGACTGCCGCACCAGCTGGCCTACTGGCGGGGCCACGTTTGGCCAGGCATGGGAAATAGTTGACGGCACCTACTTGGCCCCAACCTCAACGATTAAGGGTATTATCGCCGCCGCTTCCTCAACGATCGGTAACGGCGCTCAGACGGGCGGTCTTACTATTGCAGGCGGCGCAACTACAACGGGCAATTTGCTCGCACAAGGCAATATCACGGTTACGGGCAGCTTCTTTGGCGCCAATCTAGGCACCTGCAATAGTTCAGCCGACAAGCTTTTGTGGAATAATGGCCAATTCTCTTGCGGTACCGATCAGACTGGTGGCGGTGGCGGCAGCGACGTTAACTGGACCTTCTTCAATGGTTCTGGTATTCGTCCGGCCACTACCACGAACCAGGTCTTGGTAGGAGGTTCTGCAACTACTACGCTTGAAAATCCTTTGGCAAAGCTTGGCGTATTTGGTGGCGCATCATTTGATGCGGCAACAACTACAAAACTGGCTATCTCAGCTCTTGCGTCCTCGCTTCTCTCTACTAATGCAAATGGCTCAGTGCTTACTACCACGATTTCTGCGCCGCTTCAGTTCTCTTCAAATACGCTTTCTATCAGCCAGGCAAATGGTTCAACAAACGGCTACCTCTCTTCAACCGACTGGACCACCTTCAACAACAAAGTATCCTCGTCCTCTCTTACGACCCTTGTCACTTCGTCATATCCATTCCCACTCTCTGGCAACGCCACCTCAACCCTCACACAGTTCAATGGAGGTCTCACTGCGTATGCCTCATCAACTATTGGCGGCGGCGCCCAGGCGGACGGTCTCACCATTAGAGGTGGTGCCACCACTACGGGCACGTTATATGTACAAGGTACCGGCACTTCCACCATAAATGGCGGCCTTCAAGTGAACGGGCATTTAGTTCCTGGAACCAGCGATGTGTACTCGCTCGGTACCGCAGCGTTCCCGTGGCAGCACTTGTACGTTGGCGCCAATTCACTCTACGTTAATGGTCAGCAGGTGGTTTCCACCAATGCAGGAGATGACGTAGTTATTAAATCTGATCCTGATGAAAACTTGGTTATCCAGTCGAGCGGTACGGCAAATATTGAACTCAATCCTATTGGCGGGCAGGTGCAGATTAAGAACACTATTAACCTTACGGCAGGCAAGAGTATTACAACTACCGATCTTTCTGCTCTGCCAGTGCCGAACGGTATTGCTGCAGGCAATATCACGATCGCTACTAACGCTATTACGGCAACCAACTTAAACGGCGGCATCTCGCTTACACCTTCTGGCAACGGCGGAGTGTACGTAACGTCAGGCAACTTTGGTGTCGGCACTACTTCTCCTTATACAAATCTTTCAGTACAAGGAAACGCAGGAATTTCTGGCAACTTGGGCGTAGCAAATATCACCGCTACGGGCACGGTTACCACAGCCAATCTCACGATCGGCACGTTCAACGGTTTGCTTAAGGCTACTGCTGGGGTTGTCTCTACCGCAACCGCAGGTGTTGATTACGTCACTCCAGGCTCACTCACGTCTTCATATCCATTCCCACTTACTGGCAACGCAACCTCAACGTTGACTCAGTTTAATGGCGGCCTCACTGCGTACGCCTCATCAACTATCACGTTCCTTTCTTCAGTAAATTCAACCTCAACTAATGCTACTTCAACCAACCTTGCAATTACTGGTGTCCTCTCTTCACTCCTCAAAACAAACGGCGCAGGCGGGGTAGTGGCCGCCACTCCAGGCACCGACTACGCCACTCCCGCCAACATCACCGCAGCCTTCCCATTCACCGCACAGTCCTGGGGCAACAGCACCTCTACCACTATCGGCTTCTCAAACGGCCTCATATCAAACGCTTCCTCAACCTTTACCTCAGCCCTCAACTTCACCAACTTCACTTCTGGTTCTCTTGCAGTCAACTCAAGCGGTGGAGTCTACAAAGCAGCCACCACCACCTACTCAGGCGCTCTTACCTACGCAGCAGGCAACGTCACCTGCAACGTAGCCTCAGGCGCACAAGCGGGCTGTCTCTCTACCGCAGACTGGACCACTTTCAACAACAAGGTATCGTCTTCATCACTCTCAGCTCTCTACCCATTTGCAGGAGCAGGGAACTCAACTTCAACGCTGACCCAGTTCAACGGTGGTTTGACTGCGTATGCCAGCTCAACGATTGGTAATGGCAACCAAAATGGCGGCCTTACGATCTTTGGTGGGGCTACCACAACGGGTAGTGCTTACGTAGCCGGTTCAATCGGTGTGGGAATTATTCCTACCGGGTCTACCTTTAAAATCGACGTCAACGGTGGAGATGTGGCCATCCGAGACACTGCGCCAGTTATCTTCTTCGATGCTTCTTCGGGTTCGGACTGGCAAATTGACCTCAACAGCCAAGTCTCGAGTGCGCTTAACTTCCGCCAGACGACGAGCGGTATCAACGCTCTTACTTTGGCATCAGGCGGTAACGTCGGCATCGGCACCACCTCGCCGACCTACAAGCTTTCAGTAGAAGGAGACTCGTCTCTTGGCAACTTCGCCCGCGCCGGCTACTTCATTGCTACCTCTACAACTGCTTCAATCTTTAACTTTGCTTCAACAACCGGCATTACTGTTGCTGGCACTGCATCTACCACCAACCTGGTGGTGTCTGCGCTTAATGCAGCAAGCTGTGATCTTAAGGCAAGCGCTACGGGTGTTATTTCTTGCGGCACCGATGCGGTAGGAACCTTCCCATTTACTCCGACCACTGCGTTTGGTACTGCAGCAAATGCAACCTCAACCCTTATCGGCTTTACTGGCGGTATCTACTCACTCGCAAGCTCAACGATCGGCAGCGGGGCACAGGCAGGTGGCCTCACGATCTTTGGCGGTGCAACAACCACAGGGTTCCTTACGGTGCAGGGCAACTCAACGTCTACGTTCTCTGCAGGGTTGAATGTCTTTGCGCTTAATACTACAGGCAGCGCCACCTCAACCTTCTCAAACGGTATTAGTATCGCAGGCGGCTGCTTTGCAGTTAATGGCGCCTGTCTCGACACCGGCAACACGCCAGCAGGCGGGTCAAACACTGAAGTGCAGTACAACAACAGCGGCGCATTTGCAGGCAACGCAGGCTTTACCTTTAATTCAGCGTTTACACGACTCACCGTTACTAATGCATCAACTTCAAACCTAAGTGTTTCTGGCACTGCATCTACCACCAACCTCACTATTTCTGGAGTTCTCTCAGGGCTTCTTACCACAGCTGCGAACGGTAGCGTAGGAAGTGCCTCTGTCTCCAGCCCACTGTCGTTCTCAAGCAACACGCTCTCTATCCAGCAGGCAAATGGATCACAAAACGGTTACCTGTCCTCACTCGACTGGAGTACCTTTAATAATAAGATTTCTTCAACGTCGCTCTCAGGCACTTCAGTCATTTCTTACAACTCAGGCACTGGAGTTATCACAACCACTGGCGGCACCTTTGGTGCAGGTAACTATGTATTTCCTTCAAACCTTACAGTTACCGGGAATGCCACCACCACGAACGCTACCACCACCAATTTCCATATTAGCGGCACGGTCTCAGGCGCAAACCTCAGCGCCTGCTCTTCGAACGCTGACAAGTTGTTGTGGAACTCGGTAACCAGACAGTTTGAGTGCGGTACCGACGTAGGTTCTGGCGGCAGTACAGAAATTAACTGGGCCTACTTCAACGGCTCAGGCGTTCGTGTTGCAACATCAACAAACCAGGTGCTCATCGGATTTACCTCCACCTCAACGCTTTCAAAGCTTGAAGTTGTTGGCGGTGCCACCTTTGACAGCTCGACATCTACCGCACTCTCTGTCTCGGGTATCGCGTCATTCTCAGGCAGGGTAGGTGTTGGCACCACCTCACCTTCTGAAAAATTTGCGGTTTCAGGTGGCAATATATTGCAGGCCGCAGCAGGAAATCCTGTAATCGCAACTTCAACCTTTGCAGGAAGCGGAAGCGAAACATATGGGTCGTATGTAGTGGGCCGCTATGCGTATGTTGCGGCCAATGCCGGTGGCTTAAAGATTTTTGATATTACGCGTCCTACAAATCCTGTGCTGGTAAGTACCTACACATCGCCGGCTGCACAGTCTGTTGTGGTTGCAGGACGATATGCATACGTGAGCGACGCCACAAACGGTCTTACGATTTTGGACGTTTCGAACCCAGCTTCGCCGTCTCTCGTTTCAGTCACTGGGAGCGTGGGCGGCGCCTTCACTCTTGCATTGTCAGGTAAATACCTCTACGTTCCTGACTCAAGCGGTGGTGTGCTCCGCATTGTGGACGTAGGAAACCCAGCTACGCCGGTAATAGTAAGCAGTACGGTAACAGGTGGTAATCCATTTGCTGTAACGGTAGGGGGTAAATATGTGTATGTGGGCGACTCAACCACAGGGGAAGTGTTGGTATACGATGTCTCCAATCCTGTCACTCCGTCGCTTGTTGATACTCTGTCTGGCCTCACGACGCCGGTAGGTTTTTACCTTTCAGGAAGGTACTTGTATGTAGCAGATGGAAGCTTGGGTTTGGTAACCGTAAATGCAAGTAATCCAACCAATCTTTCAATACTCAACACGTACGCAGGTACCTATTACGCAGTCTCGGTTGCGGGTAATTATGCGTATCTCGCAGACTCTTCAGGCAGTATTGCGGTTCTTAATGTTACGAATCCGCTTTCACCAACCGCAGTGGGCTCTTTGTCGCTCGGCGACACGCCTCGCGGACTCTTCCTCGCAGGTAAATATGTATATGTGTCGGTGGGTAGTGCTGAATTCAAAATTGTTGATATCAACGGCGCACAGTTCCCATCGGCAAACATCGGTGCGATCGAGAGCAACACGGTAAGCGTCCTTGAGAACCTTAATGTGGGCGGCAATGTGTATGCAGCAGGCGGGCTCGATGTCGGCATCTCCGGCATCTTTAGCCGCGGCACGATTGCGGCATATGTCGCAAGCTCATCTCAGGCAAACGCGGTTGTTGCCACCTTTATGGGCGGCAACGTTGGTATCGGCACCACCTCACCGACCTATCAGCTTTCAGTCGAAGGCTCCTCATCTCTCGGCAACATCGCCCGCGCCGGATACTTCATTGCCACCTCTTCAACAGCATCAGTGTTCCCATTTGCATCCTCTACTGCGCTCTCGGTATCAGGCACAGGCTACTTCGGCACTGCCTCAACTTCAAACCTCACCATCTCTAACCTCCAGAGCGCACTCCTCAAGACCAGCGCTACTGGTGTTGTCTCAGCTGCGATCCCAGGCACCGACTACGTCACCCCAGGTTCTCTCACGTCTGCATACCCATTCCCACTTA
>CAZXKI010000026.1:0-10600 GCA_964641145.1 uncultured Candidatus Saccharibacteria bacterium
TCGCGGTCGAGCTCGCCCTGCTTCTTATCAAGAGCCTCTTCACGCTTAAAGACGCGCTCTTCGGCGCGGGTTACTTTGTCCTCCTTTTCTTTAAGGGTCTCTTCGGCAGCGGCAATCATGCGCTTGCCCTCCTCTTCTGCCTCTGCGGTGATGCGCTTGGCCTCCTCGCGGGCATTAAGAAGAATCTGTTTGATCTGAACCTCAACTGAGCCCTTTTGGGAAAGACCATAGAGCCAGCGGAAGATCCATCCAATGCCAACGCCAAGAAGGCCAGCAAGGCCCATGAGTATTAATGCG
Source organism: uncultured Candidatus Saccharibacteria bacterium (assembly GCA_964641145.1). GTDB lineage: Bacteria > Patescibacteriota > Minisyncoccia > Phycocordibacterales > SBAW01 > GWA1-54-10. The sequence goes on from CAZXKI010000026.1 coordinate 298, forward strand.
TACGTAAGCGACATACAGGTTTTGGTACCCAAGTCGCTCTAAACCGCTACTGACGGTTGCTGTGACTAAAGCGCTTTTCGAACAAAAGAGGCGGATTTCACAGAAATAATCGTTAGTTGAGGAGAGAGCAGACCAGGGAAGAATAAAATGTAATTAAACGTTAAGGGAAGAAAGACACAAGAATCGAACAACCCCACAATACCAATAAAAGGCAAGCGCCGCAAATCCTTGCGGCGCTTGTGCAAAAGAAGGGAAGGGTGGTTCTACTTCTTACCTGCCTGATGTGAGAAGATGTCGTCGATAACACCATACTTTTTGGCCTCCTCCGCAGACATAAAGTAGTCGCGCTCCACGTCCTTTTCTACCTTTTCAAGGCTTTGGCCTGTGGCTTTAGCCAGAATTTTATTCAAGCGCTCACGGGTAGCAATGATGTGTTTGGCGGTGATTTCAATATCGGTAGCTTGGCCCTGTGCACCGCCCCATGGCTGGTGGATCATTACTTCGGCATTAGGGAGCGCAAAGCGCTTACCCTTAGCTCCGCCGGCGAGCATAATAGCCGCCCCAGAAGCCGCAATTCCTACACATACCGTGGCTACGTCGGGTTTGATGTGGTTCATGGTGTCGAGCATGGCCAGCGTAGCGGTAACCGAGCCGCCAGGGGAGTTAATGTAAATCTGAATATCTTTCTTCGGATCCTCGCTAGCCAAGAAGAGGAGCTGGGCAATAACAAGGTTAGCGGTGTGGTCCTCGATAGGGCCGCCGAGGAAGATAATGCGCTCTTTAAGCAGACGAGAGTAGATATCGTACGCGCGTTCGCCATAGGGCGACTTTTCTACCACCATTGGCACCAATTGGTTGCGGATGTCGTTGTTTTGCATGGGGAGAGTATACGCTTGACGCACCATAACTTCAAGCGGATAATAGTGCTACAGGGTTTCTCTAGCCACCACATCCCGTGAGTGGCAACTCAATGGAGGTTGTCATGACGCTTCACCGTCTCGTTTTTGCCGTCGCGATGTTTCTCATCGTGGTGTGCGCCGGTCTGTTCTTCTACATGCTTGCATCAGAGTCTAGCTCTGTGCAGGAGTGGGGAGGCTGTATCGGCGGTATTGTGAGTGCCATGCTCGCCGCAGCGACGATCCACTGGTACTACCGTGCCGATCACGAATACAACTTCGCGCATCTTGAGGTGCGCTGAGGGGGAACTCTGCAGAAGTTCTTTCGTTCTTGTGATTAGTGTTGTCTGCAGCAACACTCAAAAGGTTCCCGGTTTGCGATTCGTCGCTGCCGGGGCCTTTTCTTATTTGTTTTCTATCTTTTCTAGAAGCTGGAGAACCTTCTCATTTCTCAATACAGTTTCGATATGAATACGTACGAGCTCTGGGCGAGCGTCGGGGAAGTGGGTGAGGGCGTGCTGCATTTCAGCATCTATAGCTTCTTTGTCAGCCTCTATCTTTTCATCAGCGGCAATTTTGTTAAGCGTGAGCTGGAGCTTGGCGCGCTTGGTGGCCTGGTCGCGGAATTCATCTTTGAGCTGCTCCTCTGTTTTGTTGATCTGTTTGAGATAGTCGTCGTACTTCACGCCAAAACGCGCTACGTCTTCCTGCATCTGTGAGAGGATTTTATCGAGCTCTGCCTCTACAAAAATGCGCGGCGGTTCAACGTTAGTCTTCTCCAGCACAGCATCAATTATTTTGCCGCGGCGTTTGTCGCGCGCTGCACGCTGTTTTTCCTCAGTAATCCCTTTTGTGATCTGCTCTCTAAGCGCTGCCAATGTTTCAAAGGCGCCAATGCTTTTAGCAAACTCGTCATTGAGCTCTGGCACAACATCGTTTTGTTTGCGGCTTTGACGGAGCTGTTCGAGTGTCTGGTTCACCTCTTCTTCGGTTGCAGGTTCTGCAGGCTCAAGCGGCACCTTGTCGGCAATAGACCTCCAGTCTGTAGGGAGTGTCACTTCTGGATAAAGTGCGGCACGGATGGTGAGGCCGACCGGATTGCCGGAGGCGAGTTTGGTAATAGCGATATTAGGGCGGCCGACCACATCAAGCTTAAGCTCGTCTACCAACTCAGGGTAAAAGTCGCGCACAAAGTGGTTTACTGCCTCTTCCAGCACTGCCACTTCGCCAACGCGTTTAAGCACCAGGTCGTGGGGGACATGGCCTTTTCTAAAGCCAGGCATCTCCACATCCGCTGCAATTTCTTCGAGCGCATGCTCACGATAGGGGGCTATCGTATCAAACGGCACTTCGCCAATGAGTTCGACCTCCGACTGGGGGAGGTCTTTCTTCGTAAAGCCCTTGATTGTGTCTGCAAATTTCACGCAGGCGAATATAGCACAGTTATTGAGTTGGCGCCTCCTGGCCCGACCTTTCTTGCGTAGGGGTTAATTCTTCTTTGTTAGTCTCCATGAGAAGAAAATAGATGCCCCCCAGGATCATGATGGCCACCACAATGATGACCCCAGCTATAGGTCCAACTCCCGACTCTCGTTTTTGCTCTTCTTGTGAGGGGGTGGTTTCCATATCGCTATTGTAACTTACTTACCAAACTTTTCTTTGTAGATTTGAATCGACTTCTTTACCGCTTCAACTGCCTCCTCTTTTCCTTTTACGCCGCGGATCTCAACCGGAGCCGGTTTGCCCTTGAGGAGCTTGTAGGTCTCAAAGAAATGCTGGAATTCCTTAAGGGTGTGTTTGTTGATGTCGCCGACGTCCGCCACGTCCTCCCAGCGCTTGTCTTCAACGGGCACGGCAATAACTTTGTAGTCAGAGTCGCCCGAGTCAATCATTTCCATAACAGCTACGGGACGTACGGCAACCAAGATACCTGGGTGGAGCGGATAGGTGCTCAAGACGATAACGTCGAGAGGATCGCCGTCCTCCCAGAGTGTCTGTGGCGCAAAGCCGTAATCAAACGGAAAGGCTGCATCAGAATAGTTGGCACGATCGAGTTTGATCATGCCTGTTTCTTTATCTACTTCGTATTTGTTGTGAGAGCCTTTGGGGATCTCAACAATAACGTTGATCTCGTTTGGAGCATCATCGCCGAGCGGTACGTCGTGCCACAAGTTCATATAGGTTTATTCTACTGTGTCTTCTTTTAACTCGCCACTTTCTGTTGCCTCTGCAACCGTTTCGCCCTTCACAGACTGGATGTCGATGCGCCAGCCGGTAAGCTTGGCGGCAAGGCGGACGTTCTGCCCGCCGCGGCCAATGGCAAGCGACTGCTGGTCTTCTGCAACTTTAATTGTTGCCTTGTGCTCTGCTTCATCGAGCACCACTTCTGCTACGCGGGCAGGAGAGAGGGCTTCTTCGATAAAGTGCTTGGTGTCTTCTGACCACTCAATAATGTCAATCTTTTCGCCGCCCAGCTCAGAGGTAACTGTTGAGACGCGTACGCCACGCTGGCCAACCAAGGAGCCGACCGGGTCGACATGTGCGTCAGACGAAGCAACAGCAACTTTAGAGCGGCTGCCGGCTTCGCGGGCAATTGCTTTAAAGGTGACCGTTCCGTGTGCTGCTTCAGGTGCTTCCATTTCGAACAACTTTGCGAGGAAGTTAGGATGGGCGCGAGAAAGGCGGAGATAAATACCACGAGGAGATTCCTCTACTTGGTAGAGAAGGGCACGAATGCGTTCGCCTTGGCGATAGCGTTCGCCAGGGATCTGCTCTTCGTATGGCAAAATGCCCGTAGCCCGACCAAGGTCGATATAAATATTGCCGCGCTCCATGCGCTGCACAGTGCCGGACACAATCTCACCTTGGCGCTTGCCAAACTCTGCCACTACAGAGACTTTCTCTGCCTCGCGGATCTTTTGAATAATCACTTGTTTGGCAGTTTGTGCGGCAATGCGGCCGTAGTCCCCCTTAGCTTCAAGAGGGAAGACAAGCTCTTGGCCTACCTCTGCATCACGTTTGATAAGTTTGGCGTCGGCAAGAAGGATGTGCTGCTCTCCGTTAAAGCGCGGCAGTTCAGGAATCGGATTACCCTCCGCATCAAGCTCCGGTTCTTTTGGTTCCTCTTCAACGCCTTCTTCTACAAAGCGCACCGTGCTTTCATCTACAACTTCCTTTACCTGTGAGAACTCCGGCGTGCCGGTGTCCATGTCGAGGCGGGCGCGGATGATCTGGCCCTTCTTTGCGTATTCTTTTTTGTAGGCAGTTGCAAGGGCAGCTTCAATAGCCTCGATGACGCGCTCGCGCGGAATACCGCGCTCTTCTTCGAGCTCGCCCAGAACTGAATTCATTACTTTAAGGTCAAACATGAATGTTGTTGGTAGCCTTTTAAAAACCGAACCGCCCCTCGGGGCGGTTACAGATAAAAACAGAATACTCTTGCACAGCCAATATGTCAAATGCGCGTTATACTAAAGCAAATGCGCGTTGAGGATGGGCAACTCAGTGACTTTTTGCTTACGTCGGGGGCGCTTTCACGGCGCAGTTTAGATGAGGCACTGGGAGAGCATGATGGGAGCGGTGAGTTTGGGGAAGCGCTGGTGGCCCGGGGTTATATAACCGACGATGATCTGCGCAGAGCTATTGCAGGAGTGCTCGGACTGCCCTTTATAGCACTGCGCCGCGAAGATATAGATCCTACGGCCTTGGTGCTGATACCTGAGCCTTTGGCGCGAGCTCACAACATGCTCGCTTTTCGTATAACGGGAGATTACCTAGATGTGGCCCTCCTTAAGCCAGAAGCAGTGCAGGTACTGGGCACCCTGAGCCTCCCGTATCGTATCGTGCCTCATGTTACGACTGAACATTCAATAAAACATGGCCTTTTGTACTATCAAAAGCTCTTAAAAGAGCACTTTAGTAAGGTTGTAGAGCAGAGTGGGCACGCCGTTGAGGCGTTTTTACATCATGCAGTGCTTTCGCACGCCCAAGGAATCCATATAGACATCAATACGGCTGGGGCTATTGTGCGTTATCGGCTTAACCATGTGCTGCAGGAAGCCATGCGCCTGCCTGTACACATGGGTGTGGCGCTCTCTGAGCGTCTTAAAGCTTTGGCGAAGCTTATGCCCACCTCGCGTACGCTCCAGGAAGGACGTTTTAAGTTCGAAAAGGATGGGGAGCGGCACATGGTGCACGTTGCGTCGCTTCCGACTCATGGGGGAGAGAGGCTTACGTTGCGTCTTATGCGCGAGCATGAAGGCAGAAGCGGGTTTGCCCTCTCTTCGCTTGGGCTCCACGGTGAGGGGCTTGAGCGAGTGCATGCCATGGTACAGCAACAGTCGGGGCTGGTACTAGTTGCTGGGCTCGAGGGAAGCGGCAAGACCACTGCGTTGTATACCCTCCTCGACCAAGTTGACCATTGGACGCGGTCAGTTGCTACGGTAGAGCAGAGTATTGCTCACCCGATACCCCATGTAGCTCAGACGTTAATACGGCCTCAGCTGGGGTTGGGCCCTGCAGAAACTCTGCGTTCGGTCCTACGCACTCACCCAGAGGTGCTTATGGTGGATTCGATTACCGACCCAGAAACGGCGAGTATGGCTATACGAGCTGCTAACCTAGGCACTTTTGTGCTTGCGGGGATAGAAGCACCTTCTGCTGGGGGCGCTATCGAGAAGCTCCGGAGCTTTGGGGTACCTAATCAGCTCATAGCCGCTACTCTTAATGGGGTGGTGGCTGTAGAGGTAGCGGGAAGGTTGTGTCCGCAGGAGCGGGAGGACTACAAGCTCTCACGGGCAGAAAGTGCGCCCCTAGAGCCCTTTGCCAACTTTGCCTCAGTATTAGGCGCCCTTAAGGAGGAGGGGATAGTGGAGCAGGAAAGGCAATGGAAAGAGCTTCTCTTCCCTCGGGCTACCCAATGCGCCCAGTGTGAGGAGGGGTACATAGGGGTGGCCGGAGTACAGGAAGTGCTCCCCATAACCCGGACTCTTAAGGATTTGATACTACAAAACGCTCCTCTAGGGGCTATAGAGGCGGCCGCTAGGGATGAGGGCGTACTGTCTATAGTAGAAGACAGCCTCTTTAAGGCCGCTACAGGAATCACTAGTATAGAGGAGGTATTTCGCCTAGCTTCTAGGCGCCAATAAGGATCTCGGCGATATATCTATATTTTAAGCCATATTTTGGCGATATATAGCCAAAATACTTGACATTTGTCAATCGTAGGTGTATAATGGTTGGGTAAGCTTGAAATAGGTAAAGGTACGCAGCTTTTAGAGGAGGCCGCCACCATCAATCAACTATGTAAGCCCACAGGCTATATATAGAAGGCGATTGGGGAGCACTTCTTTAAGAGGAGTACTGCCCAGTCGCCTTTTTAGTTAGGACACTTTGCAAGGAAACACACTTCCTTCCAACACTGTCCTCGCTACGACAGTATGTGCAGTCGGTGAGCGGGTCGGAACTTTGACAAGTAAATAGCGAATAAAGACAGCAGGAGAAAAACTGCTTCGAAAGAAGCGACTCCAATTGTTGTTCTTCTTCGCCACACCGCAGGGATAGCGTAAAAAACTTCAACCTGAGGTTGGCAAGAAGGATCGCAAGAAATTGCATCCGAGTTCTTTCCCTTCTGTGCGCAGGGAACAAGCGCACACAGCCTCAACAGGAGGAAGTCATGAAGTTCGATCGTAACCGAAAGTACTATTCCGCAATGGCCTCCCGGAAGGACATCACTGCTGGCGGCGATATTGCCGTTGGCGGGTTCGACTGGTATCGCAGCCGCCTCTGCGCCATCATCGCTGCGATGATGGACGGCATTGGTCTTTTTGGCTACTTCGGGTTCACGCTCGAAGTCGAAGTCAAGACGGCCGAGAAGATCGCCGAACAGCGACTCCTTGGCAGGAAGTTCGCTCAGCTCGTTTGAGCCTTCGGGTGTCGCGATTCGTCGCGACACCCATCCTTACAAGCACTTAAAACTTTTGAGTGTTTATAAGGACTGCATGAGTAGTCCTGATGTTCAACCACGGGAGAGTACAATGCTGAACTCTGTTACTCGTTTCTTCACCCACGGCCTGGTGCTGGCCATGATCGCTACCGCTCTCACTGTCGGTGGAATTAACATCGTCTTCGCTGACGAAAAGCCACAGACGCTAAGTGAGCTGATGCAAAATATCGTCGAAGAGCAGCGCGACATCCAGAAGGAGATGCACAACATCTCCGACATGATGATCGTGCATGACAACTACGTCGACTGCCGCAGCAAGCACGGCTTCGGCGAGGAGTTCTGTCGGCAGGAGTACGAGGCCTTTCAGAAGGCGCTCGACGAGAAGTGAAAACGGGGGAGCGCGATTAACACTCGCGCTCGCCCCCTCTGTACGGCAGCGAGACAGTTAGCTGTTGTTTGAGGTTCAACTCAAAGCAAGGAGGGCCAGATGGCCACGTTCGACGAACTGAAAGATAAGGCGACTGCGGAACTTATAGTCGCGCTCAAGAAAAGACACCCATCAATGACAGATGGACGTGCTGAGAAGCGTGCCCAAGACGGTATGGAACACGCGTTGAAAACAGCGCGTTCGCCGGCTGTGGCCGGAACGCCTGTCGAGGTGTCCCACGAAACATTGATGGACAGAACGATGTTCATCTTTACTACGATCGGAGTTTCGGTCAACACTTCGGCCGAGCTTTCCGAACAGATCATTAAGGAGGTGCGCGGGTGACTGCGCAGCTCGGGTTTTGAGCGAAACCCTTAAAAAATTCGCTCCTCTATATCCCTCGTAAGCAATAAGGTTTGCGAGTGGTTCGAGGAGATTCTGATGAGAACTTCTTTGATGTACGGCGAAACGGTGCTGAAGGCTGATGACGATGACGCCGCCACCTTCTTGGAGAAGGCGGCAGAGGCAGCCCGTCTTGGTTGCCTCACTGAGGCGATCAAGTTCGCCAATCTCGGCTCCTCTTTTCTGCTGCGCACTGTCGCAGCGCAACAAGAGGAACCAACGGTCACGTGGCCAAAACAAAACGTCATGAACTGACGTCTGTGGGGCGTCTGCAAGCAGACGCCCTCCCCTTAGAGCACTTAAAAATATTTGAGTGTTTCAAGGGGACCCAGGGTGGGGACCAAGTCGAGCATAGTGCTCGGCAAAATAAAAGGAGAGAGTTCAATGCACGTTTTGTGTGTGAATTGGAATGGACTCGAAGCGTTCGAATGCATTGCGGCGCCGGAAGACGGCCTCGAGATCCGCCGGCCGACATCGGCCGATGTGGTGAAGACGGTGATGGTCGAGCTTGGCCACACGATCGACCGGATCGTCGCCCGCAAGGACGGTCCGGTGGACTCGAGAAAGATCCGCACACCGGCAGGCTTCATCCAGTCGCGTGTCGGGTACGTTCCGTCCTGCGCCCAGTCCGGCGGCTCGCGCCGTCGCGGCGCCGGCAAGGGCTATAACTAGCCAGCCCAAAAGTTCGTGTGAGGTACGGAAGAAAAGGAGACGGAAATGAAAAGTTCGAAAAAGCCTTCAACTCCAAGACAGAGGCGTGAAATGAAGCCATTCACGCTCGACAAGAAGGCCGACAAAAAGAGAGCGGGAAAGAAAGGGGGGATTGCAAACCTCTCTCATCCTGTGTCGGTACAGGTGTTAATTACCGAAACCTTCGAGTTCGAGGATCTCGACCCCCGCGAACTGCGGGAGTTCCTCGAAACGAAGCGGCGCGGGTAGCCGCACAACTGGCAGGCGACGGTCTCAACGGAGTCCGTCGCCGCCCTTCTTGAGTTCTCACCTGATGAGAATTGAAGAAGGGCACTTACTGAGAGTGTCCTAGTTCTGAAAGGGAGAGACGAAATGGAAAACGATACCTTTATGGAACTTCTGAACGATTGGATCAACCTTGCCTTCGCATGCGAGTGCGACGGCAACCCGGCTGGCCGGGAAGAAGCAGTCAAAGCTGCTAAGGAACTCTGTGAGGATGCCGGCGTTGTTGCCGTGTATCCTCTTGAGTACGCTCAGGCAGCGTGAAGATATGGCTGAGGTACGACGACTTGTCGCCGCACCTCGCCCCTTTCAAACACTTAATCAATCCTCTATGCGATTGAGTGTTTAAAAGGGGTGTACGCTAATGGTAGCGAGGACCCTGGGAGGGAAGAAAGATGGATTGGTCGGTGCTTGCTCCCGTGATTGGGGGCCCGTACACCATCCCGGCAATGATAACTGCCATGATGGTGTCGATTGTTCTTATGGCGATGATGCCAGAAAGCGGTGGACGGCGATGAGCTGCCCACCTTGAGCCGGCGCGAGAATACGCGCCGGCTCCCTATGCAAGCTCTTAAGCACTTGAGAGTTTACATGGGGGAACGTCCCCCTTGTTCTCTATGGCGCACCCCTCCACTTCATCCAGCGGGATGGAGGCGAGATTGCGACAAGAGCGGCGGCGGCCACTTAGTACACCTGGAGCAGGTACCTGCGTACCGGGTAGGAACAGTGGCCGCCGTCGACATTACTTTGTGGCCGCTAGTGTGCTGCAAACGGATCCTCTACCTCCTCATCTTGTATGGGGAGCGTCCGTTTGCAGCACTGTGGCGGTCACGCCAAGCTTGAAGCCGCCCCTTTATGAGGGGCGGCTTTTTGCGTTAGGTCCAGGATGCTACTATGTGCTCTATGAAGAAGCGTCTGGTGGTCGGCAACTGGAAGATGTATATCGAAAGTCCTGAAGAGGCGCGCGCACTAGCTCTTGGGTTGCGTCGCAAGGTGCGCGGTCTCTCGGGTGTAGAGGTGTGGCTTGCGCCGCCGACGTTGTTTGTTGCTGATGTAGCTAAGGTGCTCGACAGTTCTCCTATACAGGTAGGCGCGCAAGACGTGGCGCCGTTTACGAGTGTGCCACACACCGGCGCTGTTTCTGCAAAAATGCTTAAGAACACAGGTGCCTTGTTCACGATCATTGGCCACTCGGAGCGACGCGCTCAAGGCGAGAGCGACGAAGAGGTTCGTGGCGCACTCGAACGTGCTATCGAAGCAGGGCTCGCACCAATACTGTGTATTGGTGAAACCGAGCGCGAGAAAGATGGTGCGCATGTAGAAATTCTTGAACGCCAGCTCTCAAGTGCGCTCAACAAGCTTCCCCCTGCATCGCTCAAAAAGTTGGTGATCGCCTATGAGCCGGTGTGGGCGATAGGGAAGCATAGTATGAACGCCATCGGCCCGGCCGACCTTGAGGAGATGGTTATCTTTATCAAGAAAGTTCTTACTGAGCTGACTGACCGTACGCACGCGCTTAAGGTGCCGATTCTTTACGGCGGTTCAGTAGAAGTGGAGAATGCAGCCCCCTTGCTGGCAGAAGGCGGTATCAACGGGTTTTTGGTTGGGCACGCGAGCACAAAGTTAGAAACTTTTCTTCCTATCATTCAGGCATGCAAATAA
>CAZXKI010000027.1:0-9515 GCA_964641145.1 uncultured Candidatus Saccharibacteria bacterium
CCGCGCGTCCTCACCGACAGCTGGTTTGCGCCAATCATAAACCTCGATCGTGTACTGGATATTTCTATCTTTATCCACCCAATTGACTCCGCAGAAATCCTTAAAAAGTTTCAGAAAAAGGTGGCAGAGGTGCAGTCGCAGATTATGACCCGCGAACAAAAGGGCTTGGTGCGCGACCCGGTCTTGGATACCGCGTACCGCGACCTTGAGGATCTGCGCGACCAGCTGCAGCAGGCGCAGGAGAAACTGTTCGACGTTGGCGTATATATCACTATTTACGGCAAAACTACAGAGGAACTCGACAAAACGGAGAGCGAAATCAAGTCGATGCTTGAAAGCCGCCTTGTGTATGTAAAGCCTGCACTCTTTCAGCAGGAGCAAGGCTTTAAGTCGGTGCTGCCGCTTGGCGGGGACGAATTGGGGGTGAACTCTAAGCTCAATTCTTCTCCGCTTTCGTCTATTTTCCCTTTTGTATCGTTTGACCTTACTTCAGACAAGGGTATTTTGTACGGTGTAAACCGACACAATGCATCCCTGGTGCTGTTTGACCGCTTTTCACTGGAGAACTACAACTCAGTAATCTTTGCAAAATCTGGTTCTGGCAAATCGTATGCGACCAAACTCGAAATCCTCCGCACGCTCATGTTCGACACAGAGGTGATCGTTATTGACCCAGAACGCGAGTACGAATTCTTGTCGCAAGCAGTAGGGGGGCGCTATTTCAATATTTCACTCAACTCCGAACATCACATCAACCCCTTCGATCTTGCGCCTCCGCGCGAAGATGAGTCTGGCGCTGACGTGTTGCGTTCAAACATTGTGGCACTGGTGGGCATGTTTAGAATTATGCTCGGCGGCCTTACACCTGAAGAAGACGCAATCATAGACAAGGCTATTACCGAAACCTATGCCCTTAAAGACATTACTCCTGACAGTGATTTCTCCCAGATCGAACCGCCGCTTCTTTCTGACTTTGAACTCGTGCTTGCCGGCATGTCAGGCAGCGAGTCGTTGGTGCAACGGTTGAGTAAGTACACCAAGGGCACCTGGTCTGGCTTTATTAACCAGCCAACCAACGTCGACCTAAACAAAAAGTTTGTCGTGTTTTCAGTGCGTGACATGGAAGACGACCTGAAGCCGGTCGCCATGTACCTGATCACACACTTTATCTGGAATGCCGTGCGCAAAACCCTCAAAAAGCGTCTGCTTGTTATCGACGAGGCCTGGTGGATGATGAAAACAGAAGATACGGCAAGCTTCCTCTACGGTATGGCAAAGCGCGGACGCAAATACTACCTCGGCCTTGCAACCATCACCCAAGACGTAGATGACTTCCTAAAGTCGCCCTACGGGCTCCCCATGATCACAAACTCATCGCTACAGCTGTTGCTTAAACAATCGCCCACGACTATAGAAAACCTGCAAAAAACCTTTAACCTTTCAGATGAGGAGAAGTTCCTACTTCTTGAGAGCGACGTGGGGGAGGGGATCTTCTTTGCGGGCATGAAGCATGTGGCGATCAAGATTATTGCCTCATATACCGAAGACCAAATCATTACCTCTGACCCATCCCAGGTGTTAGCCCTCCGTAAACAAAAGCAGGGGGTACAATCATAGAAATGATTACGTACGTTAAATATACTCCTCTGGTGCTGGTGGCCCTCCTGATAGATGGAATGCAGGCGATTATCTCATGGGGTATTGCCACCATAGCAGCGTTCCCCGTTACTGCTGGCGGCACGGCAGCGGGTTGTATTGCGGGACAGAGTATAGCGGGAGAAATTGGCTGCTGGTTTGGCGGAGGCGTCATTGGACTCTTGAGTGTAACGCCAGCGGGGTTGGTAGCAAACGGCTTGGTAGCTCAGGCCACCATCCCGCTTGGTATCGGCCTTGGCCTTGCGATTAACATGGCGCTGAGTTTGGTACTTGGAGGCGCTCTGATATTCCTCTTGGCACTATGGGGCTTGCATCCATTTCAAAGACTGTGGTGGTCAGGGGCTGAACTGGTTCCAGGTGTAAACAATATTCCTTGCTGGACCTTTTTTACCCTTTCTACTATTTGGGCTGAGGCGAAGAACAAAAATCCAAAGACACGCAAGAGTGTTTTGAGTCTTACTAGGCTCGCTATGCTGCCAACCCAAGGTATTATGAGCTTAAAAGAAGACACTGGCCGCAGTCTCGGCACCTCAGAAGGTATTGTTGCACGCCCTTCTTCTGCTAGAGAAATGATTCGGGAGTCAGAAAGGATGGCTCCTCAAGCCAGCCAACCCCGGGTACCACTTTCAGATATTAGGCCGCCAACTATTACCCGTGAAAAACCAACCTATGCACCAACTGCTTAAGTACATAGGTTTGTTGGTGCTGGGTCTATTAGCGGCACTGCCTGTATCCGCCCAGATTCTGGGCGTTGAGAACGACCCCATTCGTGCCATCATCTCGCCCGAGATACCCGCGCCTGGCGAAACAGTAAAGATAGAACTGCAAGGAGTGGGAACTTTTCTAGGAGACGCAACTATTACTTGGCAGCAGGATGGCAAAACAGTAAAAACCGGGGTGGGGGAACGCACGTATTCTTTTGTTGCAGGCGGGCTCGGCAAATTTACTCGTGTGCAAGCAACAATTGTTTCAAGCGTAGAAGGAACCATTACCCGAACATTCAACTTCGTGCCTTCTACGGTAAATCTTATATGGGAAGCAAACACTTCAGTGCCGCCCCTATACCGAGGCAAGGCGCTTTACAGCCCTGGCTCTAGCGTGCGTGTGAGTGCATTCCCTCAAATTGTAGCCAATGGCAAAACGATTTCGTACAACAACCTAAGCTTTCAGTGGGAGCGGAACGGGGAGGTAGAAGCGGCACAGTCAGGACAAGGAAGAAATACCTTCTCCTTTGCGGGCGACCAGCTTAAAACCGCGGAAGAAATTGGCGTTAATGTGTATCTAGACAACCTTTTGGTTGGCAAAGGCTCGGTAACAATACCTGCATCAAAGCCGCAGATTGTGCTGTACCCCCGAGATCCGCTACGCGGTGTTTTGTGGGGGGAAGCGTTTCCTGTAGCTGTCTCGCTCGTCTCTAAAGAAATAAGCGTACAGGCAATGCCATACTTTTTTAGTAACGAGAGCCTGCCCACCACTGACCTTACCTATGTGTGGAAACTTAATGGGCGCACCACCACAGGCCCTAATGCCGACGACGGACTTATGACCCTGCGTCAAACAGGGGAGGGCACAGGTCAAGCGGTACTTAACGTAAAACTGCAAAACACAAACGGCGCACGTCTCTTGCAGTCTGCCGACGCAACCGTACGTATGACCTTTGGTTCCCAGACCTCTAGCGGAGGACCATCATTCTTTGGACTATGAAAAAACCACTTCAAGAAATTTTTTTCTTTCTCCTACTATCCCTTGGCGCCGCTTTTATATTCCCAATCGAAGACGTACAGGCTGCTGCCTGTGGTGCCTTACTAGAAGGATGCTCGGTTTATGGCCCAGATTTTCAGTGTGTCACAGGGGAAGACGGAGGGCCCGTTTGTAGAAAGATTGCAAGTGAAGGGGAGAGCCCAACTGGTACTGATACCGATCCAAAAGATCCTCCGCTCACAGAGAGAGTTGACACTAACTTGGAGTATGTGCCACTTGAACCATTTGTGGGTGTAAATCAGAACGGAGATGCTAGCTTTGGTCAGCTGGTATTGGGCTACTTTAAACTTCTGGTAAACATTGGCGCATTTTTGGCGGTGGCTGTACTGGTAGTAGGAGGCATCACCTACATGGTGTCCGAGTCTACAGTCTCAAAATTTGTAGGCAAAGAGCGGGTTAAAGCCGCATTTATCGGCCTCGGTATTCTTGCGGCAGCCTGGCTTATACTTAATACTATCAACCCTCAACTACTTACATTTAACAAAAATCTTCTAAAACCTGCTGAGCCAGCGGTTGTGGAAAGAACAGCCAAGCTTGATAAAGATGGAGTTGTTACTAAAGATGCTTCAAATTTTCAACTAAAGAAATTGAATGAAAAATACGATTGTCACCCCACAGCTTCCGGAGGCAACACGTGCATAATAGACGAAAGAGTTCTAATTTTTGACCCTAAAAAGAAGACTTCGAAACTTGTTAATGATGCTATAGAAGAATTTAGAAAATACTGCGAGGATGGATTTTTTTCTTCGCTGCGAGGGTGGGGGGTTGAAAAAAATGCTCCCAGCAACATTTTTGGCGCCCCAGGCATGACAGTGCATATCTGCAAACTAGATTAAATCTATGCGAATACTAATTATAGTTGGAATAGTCGGGATAGTACTTGCAATAGTGGGGTGGTTTTTCTTTCTTCGTGCACCTGCAGAGGTGAACCTAGACACCTCGGGGGAGCTTTTTCAGACCGGAGGCACTCAAACAATGGGGGTAAGTGGCGGCAACACTACTACCTCCACCAATACTACCGAAGATGCTACCAATACTCAGAATCCTATTCAGCTATCAAATCAAAAAGTATTTAAAATCAACAACGGTCCTGTTGTAGGTGCAACCGTTATACAAACACTGCGCCCTACAACTACAGTGGCTCGCTATGTACAACAAAACAATGGCCATGTGTTTGATGTGGCCCTTGACTCCTCTGGGGCAATTCCTAAGGCCATATCAAATACGACCATTCCTGGCATTGTCCGCGCCCTCTGGGCAGATGGGGGAAACTCTGTGCTTCTCCAATATCTCGAAGGCTCTCTTGTTAAAACAGTCTACTTGGGCTTCCCGGTAGGGCAGAGCACCACGACACGTCCGGTCACTATTCGTTTCTTGCCCGACGGAATACAAGATATTGCAGTGTCTCCTGACGGATTAAGCGTGGTGTATCTGCTAAGATCCTCTTCAGGAGTAGTGGGCTACACAGCAAAACCAGACGGCATGGGAGGGAAGCAGCTTTTCACCATCCCGCTTTCAGAAATAGTTATTTCCTGGCCGGCAAAAAATACCTTATTGGCGCACAGTAAGAGCGGGTTGGGTACCCCAGGTATGGCATTTTCTATAAACGCCTCAAGTGGAGCCGTAACTCCTACACTTTATGCCTCTTCGCTTACCTTAACCGCCAACCCTACCTTCTCTCACATTGTGTATCAAAGTACTGTGGGTGAATTTCTCTCAACATACGCGCGCAACAACATTACAGGAAAAACTTCAAGTTTATCTTATGATCCCTACCCCGAGAAATGCATTTGGGGTACTGCAACTAGCACGTACCTTTACTGTGCGGCTCCTCTTGAATACGTTGAGACAAGCTACCTAGACCGCTGGCACCAGGGGGCGGCAAGTGTCTCTGACGCAATCTTGTGGTTTAACGTAGCCACAGGCGAAGAAGATATTATTGCCTCTCCTGGCAGCGACGAAGGCGGTGTAGAGTCTGCCGTACACACCATGACCATCTCGGCAGATAACAAATATCTCTTATTTGTGAGAAGGGGCGACTATTCTCTGTGGGGCGTACGTCTCGAGGATTAGTGACTTTGCGTTTGGGAGGCGCGATATTTAAGCACTATGTGGCGAAATTTACCCTCACCCTCTGATGTTGTGGTTATTTCTGGGTCCCCAGAAAAGAGTTCGTGCACTACCAGGCGCTCATAAGAGCTCATGGGGCTCATTTCAACGTCGTGTTTAAAAAGGCGAGCGCGTTGGGCGAGCATACGGGCATTCTGGCGCACAGATTCCATCTTTTCCTCATGGTATCCGTTAACATCTACCAAAAAATTTGCAGCTTCTTCCCCATGTTTCCCCTCAACCAAACGCCTAGCAAGCATATTAAGAGCTTTTAGATGCTCTCCGTGGGGCCCTATAAGTCGCTTCGAGTCAGGGGAGGTGACTGCAACCACGGTGCGATGGCCTGTAGACACTTCAACAGAGTCAATAGCAACATCAAGGGTGGAAAGCAGGGAGGAAATGAGTTGCTTAAGACTGGCCGCATCCATAGAGCTAGCCTACCCTAATTCCTGCCTGTCGTGCAAATATGGCTCTATTGGGCCTTATTTTGTCTCTTTAGATACGCTTCTTGTGCTATGGACACAAGGTTTCCTGTCAAAAAGTAGAGGCCTACGCCCGCAGGGAAGGTGTAAGTGAGTACCGTCATAAGACCGGGGAGCATATAGAGCATGAGGTTTCTCTGCATGCGGTGTGCAGCCTCCTTCTCAGGCGTGCTTGCCTTGGTGGGAGTACGCGCAAGAGAGAGTCGGGTTACTAGAAACTGAGTACCCCCCACCAGAGCTGTGAGAATAACGTTATGCGCCGTTAAGAGGTCTAGGAAGCCTAGAAAATTAGTCTGAACAACTGGAGGAACTGACACAAACGAATAGAGTAGGGAAGTCTCGATATTGGGGAGTCCTTCTCTGAAGAAAACTAGATATAGAGCGATAAAAATAGGAATTTGTATGAATAGGGCGAGCAGACCGGCAAGCGGGCGTATCTTTTTTTCCTTAAACAGGGCCATGGTTCGCTCAGTGCGAGCCTTGGGGTCGTCTTTATACTTGCGGTTTATCTCATCTAGGTCGCCCTGGACTGCCTGCATACCCATTTGGGTGCGAATAGAGGCAGTAAAAGCCGGGTAGAAGAGGGCTCTTACGATAAGAGTAAGGATAATAATGGCAAGGCCCAGGTCTCCGCCAGGCACAACTCCTATAAGAAAAACAAACGCGTTATAAAGCGGCTTTATCAGTAAGAGTTCAAACATGTAATATTTTTTTTAGTTCTGAAGTAAAAGCGGCAACAGCATGTTCTTGCGGAAGCGCTTGTACAAACAGTATCGCATGACCGGACGGGGGTAGGGAACTCTTTCTTAAGGCCTCATAGACACTCCGGCGGGCCCTGTTGCGAGACACTGCACTCTTTGCAAGCTTTTTCGATACTACTACCGCACATTTAAAAGGGCCCGGCGCTTGAATAGATCTAAGCGCAAGCAGAGAGCCGCGCTTTCCGCGGCCTGCTGTAAGGACTTTTTGGACCTCCTCGGTTGTAAGGCGAGTGCGTTTCGAGAGCATTTAGACCGTTACGCGAGCGCGGCCTTTACGGCGACGGCGCACCAACGTTTTACGGCCTCCCGCGGTGCTTGTGCGGCTCAAAAAGCCGTGGCTGCGGGCGCGCTTGCGCTTCTTTGGTTGATACGTTTGTGACATGTGTCAACTATACTCTATACACAGTTTCTCCACAACTTGTACACAAAATCGCCTGCTTTGACGCTCCCCACCCCCTCACGTATGCTGTGTCTACTGTGGATGCATTTTTAAACCTATGACGACCACAAAAGAGCTATGGGAAAATGCATTAGTCGAACTTGAGCTCTCTATCTCAAAGCCTAATTTTAATACGTGGTTTAAAGACACTCACATAATCAGAGTGGAAGATGGCACAGCCTATCTAGGAGTGCCATCCCAGTTTGCTCGCGACTGGCTTTCTACCAAGTTTCATAAAGATATTTTGCGTTCTTTGCGCGGGCTTTCAGAATCGATACGCAACGTGGAATACGTTATATCAAGAAGCCCTCGTAAGGTGGCCGAGGAGGTGCGGGCTCCCCAAGGCGCCGAACTTCCGCTTGAGTCAGTACACTCTAAAACCAACCTTAATCCTCGTTTTAACTTCTCAACCTTTATCGTAGGTCCGTTTAACGAGGTGGCTCACGCCGCAGCGCAGGCGGTAGTGCGTAAACCTGGCATTGCTTACAACCCTCTCTTGGTATACGGGCCTACTGGTTTGGGTAAAACTCATTTGGTGCAAGCTATTGGCAACCACTTTCGTATAAACGCACCCGAGCGAAAGGTGTTATACCTTACGTCAGAGAAATTCTCTATGGACTACGTCTCTTCCGTACAGAGCAACAAGGTGCAGTGGTTCAAGGAGAAGTACCGTCAATATGATCTCCTGATCATGGATGATGTGCAGTTTTTGGCAAAGATGGAAAAAACCAAAGAGGAGTTCTTTCACCTTTTCAACTACCTACATGACGGCAACAAGCAGCTTGTATTTACATCCGACCAGCACCCCAACATGATCCAAAACCTGGAGGATCGCCTTAAGAGCCGGTTCAATGCGGGCATGATTGTCTCTGTTACACCCCCCGACCACGAATCCCGCTTAGCAATAGTGCGGGCCAAAGCTGCTCAACATAACTTCATCCTTGCAGATGAGGTTATGGATTACCTAGCTACCACCATAGAAGGGAACGTGCGAGAGCTTGAAGGAGCGTTGAATGCACTACTCATACAATTTGAGATGCGCGGCAGACCTATAACACTAAGCGACGCAAAAGTTCTGTTGCGAGGAGCCAACACTGCTGCCAAAAAAGCCATTTCAGTACAAGAGGTGGTTAAAACTATTGCAAACTTCTACGGCATAGAAGAGGCTAGTATTTACGAAAAAACCCGCCGCAAAGAGGTGGTACGCCCACGACAGGTCATTATGTTTCTTTTGCGGGAAGATTTTCATATTTCATTCCCCACCATTGGTGAAAAGTTGGGGGGGCGCGATCACACCACAGTCATCCACTCATGTGACAAAATAAAAAACGACCTTACCGTCGACAGTACTCTTGGCCAAGAAATTCATCAGATTAGACTTATGCTCAAGTAGTGTGGATTACTCTGTATATGATGGGGATAAGCAAACAAAAAGGTGGAAGGGAATTGAAAGAAACACACTTATCAACACCGCTATCCTTTTTCCTACCCAGTCTCTCCACACTAAGAAAAGTAAAAGAACCTTTAGAAAATAAGGACATCTTGCAGTTTCCCACAGTATCCACACCCCTAATAGTAATAAGTAATTTAATTAATAGTAATAGAAGAAGAGTATGAAATTCGAATGCAACACTGATGAACTCGCGAATGCAGTAGGAATTGCAGCACGCTTTATCGAACGGCGAGCAAACTTGCCTGTACTGTCGAGTATCCTCATTCTTGCCGAAAAAGGAAGACTTACACTCCGGGCAACTAATCTTGAGTGTGGTGTTGAGCTTTCTGTGCCAGCTAAGGTTCAAGATGAGGGAACTGTGGCTGTTTCTGGGTCGGTACTGGCGGGTTTTTTGGGTAATGCGCGCGGTAAGGTTGTTGAGGCGGTGTTGGTGGGGGAGGTTCTTAAGCTTGAGACAGAGAGGGCTTCTGCTTCGATTAAAACGCTACCACATGAAGATTTTCCTGTACTGCCGCGTGTTTCAGCAACTACGTCGTTTGTGGTTAAAACAGCAGATTTTGTTAAGGCAATTCGAAGTGTTGGGTATTGTGCTTCTACTTCTGCAGTTAAACCAGAGCTCCAAAGTGTATTAGTGTATGGCGAAGGGGGGAGGTTGGTTAGTGCGGCAACAGACTCGTTTCGTCTCGCTGAGAAAATGGTTCCGCTTAAGGGGAACGCCACGATGCCACAACTGCTTTTGCCTGCCCGTAATGCCGCTGAACTTATGCGTCTTCTTGAAAGCACTAATGGTGATACTGAGGTGTACTACAACGATTATTTTTTTTATTATAATTTGTGCAACTAGTTCTACACAA
>CAZXKI010000028.1:0-9304 GCA_964641145.1 uncultured Candidatus Saccharibacteria bacterium
TGCACTGCATCAGCAATCTGCTTTTTGTTTGCGTCCTTGGCTACGTTGAATACGTACGCACCGATCGCAGAGAGGTAGGCGCCTTTTTCAGTAATGCGCGGGCTAAGAAGTATGTCAGAAGCTTTCTTGTTCATATTAATTCTTTACTACCTTCTTCTTCGAGAGCGTCTCGATAGCAGCCTTAGGGTCAGCAATCACCAAGTACTTGGCGCTCATAACCGACACAGGGTTAAGATTGCGCACCTCAGTAACTTCTACGTTGCCGAAGTTGCCAAATGACTTCTGGGTTGGCTTGTGCGATACAGGAAGTGCAATAAGCGCTGCGTTCTTGCTCTTTGCAAAGCCGCTAAACTCCTTCGAGAGTGCGGTCATGATGCCCTTAGC
The DNA here is from genome assembly GCA_964641145.1 of uncultured Candidatus Saccharibacteria bacterium. Lineage (GTDB taxonomy): Bacteria > Patescibacteriota > Minisyncoccia > Phycocordibacterales > SBAW01 > GWA1-54-10. Next base: position 385 of record CAZXKI010000028.1, read on the forward strand.
AAGCTTTGCCTTCGGCTCTGCCATCTCGAGCTTATCGACAAAGATAACTTCGCCGTCTTTGTACTTGCGAGAGAGTGTTACCAAGAGAGCCTTCTGGCGAGCCTGGACGTTGATCTTGCGAGCGTATGACTTGTCATTGCGAGGTCCATGAGTTACACCGCCGCCTACCCAAATCGGTGAGCGAGACGAGCCATGGCGGGCGCGGCCAGTGCCCTTCTGAGCCCATGGCTTCTTACCGCCGCCGCGTACTTCGCCACGGGTCTTAGTGTGTGCCCAAGGCTGGCGGGCATTTGCCTGCATCGAGGTAACCACCTGGTGTACGAGGTCTGCATTCCAAGGCAAACCAAAGAGCTCTGCCGGGAGTGCGATCTTCCCTGCTTCTTTGCCCTGTATGTTGTAAATCTTTGCGTCCATATAGTTATTCAAAATTAGCCGCGGATTTCTACGAGCGCACCTTTGCGGCCCGGCACAGCGCCTGCAAGCAAGAGCTCGCCAGTCTCTGGCAGTACCTGGAGCACCGAAAGGTTGCGGACCGTTACACGGTCAGAGCCCATGCGGCCGGCCATGCGCATACCCTTGGCAACGCGACCACCTGCGCGACCGCCTGAGCCGCCGATAGAGCCTGGTGCGCGCTCACTGTGCTTCTGGCCGTGAGAGCGAGGGCCGCCGCCGAAGCCGTGGCGTTTAACGACACCTGCAAAGCCTTTACCCTTAGAAGTAGCGGTAACAGTTACCTTATCCCCCACTGTAAAGACAGACACATCAACTGCCGCACCAACTTCAACATCAGCAGCAGCGCCCTTCAAGTTAAGTTCGCGGAAGTGCTTGAGCATCTTGCCCTTAGCGTGGCCAATCTGAGCCTTGTTTACGTTTTTCTCCTTGCCTTCGATAGCGCCGATCTGCACGGCAGAATAGCCGTCCTTGTCAGCGGTTTTTACCTGGGTTACGACGTTTGGCTTTACCGCAATGATAGTCGCCGCATATGCGCGACCTTCATCCGTAAATACGGTAGTCATAGGGCCTTTTGTGCCTAGAATGAATTTCATGTTGTCTATTGGTCCCCTCGGGGGACGTGGGCAACTCTATTTCGAGAGTCCACGAGACTATATAACAGGGGTCAAAAATATGCAAGAAAACAAAAAATCCCCTTGCGGGGACTTTCTGTTTAGGCCATTTTGACGTCGATCGTCACCCCGCTGGGGAGCGAGAGGTTCGTCAGAGCCTCAATCACTTTCGGTGTCGGATCGAGGATATCGATAACGCGCTTATGAATGCGCATTTCAAACTGCTCGCGGGCATCTTTGTAGACGAACGTCGAGCGGTTGACCGTGTATTTCTTAATTTCAGTCGGAAGCGGTATTGGCCCTGCAACCTTTGCGTCATAGCGAAGCGCGGTGTCCAATATCTGCTTTACCGATGCATCGAGCACCTTGTGTTCGTAGGCACGCACCTTAATGCGGAGGCGCTGTGCTGCAGCAGGAGCCGCTGCCTTTTTAGCGCGCGGCTTTGCTGCTGGTTTCTTGTCTTTTTGTTCGGTAGCCATAGTTGTGTGGGTCTAGTTCTCTGGCTTGACCAGTAACCTATACCCGGTTGTGCTTACTCCAATTAGTTAATTATTAGGCAATGATCTTTGTTACCACACCTGCACCTACCGTCTTACCGCCCTCGCGGACTGCAAAGCGGCTCTGTGCCTCAAGTGCCACCGGAGCTACCAACTTAACCTTAAAGGTTACGGTGTCGCCCGGCATAACCATTTCAGTACCCTGAGCGAGCGTTACTTCGCCAGTTACGTCCGTGGTGCGTACGTAAAACTGAGGCTTATAGCCAGAGAAGAACGGAGTGTGGCGACCGCCTTCGTCTTTGTTCAAGACGTAGACTTCTGCCTCGAACTCGGTGTGAGGGGTTACTGAACCTGCCTTAGCAAGCACCTGGCCGCGGTGTACGTCTTCTTTCTTTGTACCGCGGAGAAGGATGCCGGCGTTGTCGCCTGCCTGACCCTCCTGAAGCTGCTTGTTAAACATTTCGATACCCGTAATAGTCGTCTTAGCAGTAGGAACGAGACCTACGATCTCAACTTCCTCACCTACTTTTACGATACCGCGGTCGATGCGGCCGGTAACTACAGTACCGCGACCTTCAATTGAGAAGATGTCTTCGATAGCCATGAGGAACGGTTTGTCGGTGTCGCGGGTTGGGAGCGGGATGTAGCTGTCTACAGTCTTCATAAGCTCAAGCACCTTCTGTGCCCACGGATCATTGAGGTCCTTAGCTTCAAGTGCCTTAAGACCAGAGCCCTTGATAACCGGAGCGTCAGCATACCCCTGCTTTGCAAGGAGATCCTTAACTTCGGCCTCTACAAGGTCAACCATTTCTGCGTCGTCAACCATGTCTACCTTGTTCAAGAAGACTACGATTTTCGGTACGCCCACCTGCTTAGCAAGGAGGATGTGCTCGCGAGTCTGAGGCATGGCGCCGTCAGTTGCAGCAACCACAAGGATAGCGCCGTCCATTTGGGCAGCACCCGTGATCATGTTCTTAATGTAGTCTGCGTGGCCCGGAGCGTCGATGTGAGCGTAGTGGCGCTCAGGCGTCCAGTATTCAGAGTGGTGGAGCGCGATAGTAATACCGCGAGCCTTCTCTTCAGGGGCATTGTCGATGCCGTCTACGCCTTCTACGCGTGCGCCAAAGCCCTGGTCCTTGGCCATGTCGAGCACGTGGAGGATTGATGCCGTGAGAGTCGTCTTACCATGGTCTACGTGACCAATGGTGCCGATGTTCATGTGCGGCTTCTGTCTGTCAAAATTTGCCATACCTTATATATCTAATGCTAACGAATAATTAATAATCACCCTGTTTTAAAGTCCTAGTGGACAATAAAAAGCCACGCACGTATGCGTTATGGTGATACTAACAAACCAGTCAAAAAGGTCAACCGCCGGGCCCATGGGGTCCGGCGGTACAGATCATTATTGAGCGCCGAGGGTCCGTATACCCCCATAGAGCCGCAGGGGCAAGCGAGTCTCCCCCTTCGGAATATCATCCGAACGTCCGCTTACTTCCCAAGCGCCAAATGCCCGCTCGAGCAATTTGATAGTGGTAAACGGGTCAGGCGCTGTCCTAGTAGTAACCACCTGTTCTACAACAGGTTCAACTAGGCACAGAGTCCGCGTGCCCGCAAGAAGTGCACAGCCTATGCTCTCCTGAAGTTCATCATCATCGAGCGGCTCATATTCAATGTCCTCCTCGTAGCCCAAAACCACCCCATACAGGTCTCCGTATACTTCAAGGACGCCCCGAAGTGGGTAATACCCTTCGAAGAACGGGCCCAGCGCAGCGTCGAGGTCAGAGAAAAAATCCTGCATCCCATCCCAAGGAATAATTTGACGACCCTTCATCGAAGCAATGAGGCGCAACACTCCCGCCCGTGCGAACATTTCAAACTCGAAGTCGATACCAAATTCGTTCGGTGGGTTATACATCCGCTCGTTCCACAAGATATTGCCGTCAAAACGAATAGATGGACCGCAATGTTCAATTATTAGATCGGGAGAGAGTACACGACGGGTTACTACTTGGGCGACAGCGAGCGGAGATGCGAGAGAAACTGACATAGTCTCCTCCTTCCTCTGTATTTCGACACAAGCAAGGTATCTTCCTCCCTCATTCAATCACTGTTCATGAAAAACGCAAAACTATCGCTCTAAGGGCAATTTTGCGCATTTTATGGCCCAGTAGGGACCTTAACACCCTTGACAGGAGTGTTATTATATGATAATATTGTAAGTGGCACGATTTGCTAGCAAAACGCTGGCAAGCCACAACACGGGGTAACGAACATGATCATCGACCTGCTCAACAGCGGTGCCAGCAACAACGTGACCGGCAGCATCTTCGACGACATCATCAAAGGCGGCGCGTTCAACGACTGCTTCGTCGGAGGCCAGCCGTCCTACATCGACGCATGGGGAAACATCAACTACTCCCCCGTCGGCGGCGGAGCCGACATGCTCTACGGCCGCGACGGCGACGACACGCTCATCGGCCAGGGTGACAACGACAAGCTCTACGGCGGCGCCGGCAACGACACCCTCTATGGCGGCTACGGCCGCGACCTGCTTTCAGGGGGCGGCGGCGGCGACTCAATCTGCTTCTCCGGCGGCGACACAGTGAAGGGCGGTGGCGGGCGCGATTCATTCATCCTCACCACGTTCGATGGGCCGGTCGGCGGCGACATCTTCTTCAAGAAGCCGACTGGCGCCGACAGCTTCAACTTCGCCAACCTTCAGATGCTCGCTGCGGCGGAGATCACCGCCGACAACTTCAGCTCGCATCTGCTCTTCAACCGGGAGATCGTCGACCTCAACTTCACCGACCACAACGGCAACGAAGTCGAGATTAACCTCTGGGGGTTCGACAAGATGATCGATACGTACGGCAGCGTCGAGAATCTCGTCGCCGCCAAGTTCGAACTCGGCGACTGGGACGCGATCAACGGCGGCAAGGGATAGCCGCCGAACGAACCTCAATATCCCAACAGAAACTGAAACGGCCTGCGCAAAGCGCAGGCCGTTCTTCTTTTTTAATTTTTTAATTGTTTTTTAGAATTTAACTCCAAAGAAGTCAAAATAAGCGGTTATAGCAGCAGCAAGCGTTTGACCTGCTGAACTAAAGACCTGATCAAGCACTTCTGGCACTTGTGCCTGCACTACTTTTCTTTCAGGAGCTGACGTGTCGCCAGTGACCGAAACTTCTGCAGTGCATGAACCTTGACCGCCTGGACCATAAACGCGCTTCAAGTACGTAGTACTTTCAGTTGCAACTACTTCAATCGAGCCATTTGCCGGACCTTTGTCGCCACCTGGCATACTTGCGTAGGTTGCATTAGTGCTTGCCCAAGTAAGAGTTACAGTCTCCCCGCTTGTCACCTCACTCTTCGAAGCTGTGAGTGTGCAGGTTGGAGCTGAACCATTTGAAGACGTGCTGCCTTCCTGACTAGATTCTTTTTTCTTTTCGATAAGTGCCTTGCAATGCGCCATCAAGATGTTGCGTGTGCGAGGACCTACGGCGCCAAAACCTGTGCTTGTTGCATCGCCAGAAGACACAATGTTGTAACGAGCTTGGATCTTCTTAAGCGCGTCTTCGGTTCTAGAGTCGAACACTCCTGAAGCATTTTCCTTAAGGTCGCCCGTTGTGCGCAAGTATTCCTGGAACTGCGTTACATCACTTCCAGACATACCGCGCTTCAAGTTGCGCACCAAGAACCCGCACGCAGACGCACCTGGAAAACCGTTCTTCTCTATGCCTGGCGGCACCGGCTTCTGGCCTTTGTGGTCAGAGGTGGTGGAAGCCATCTTCGGCTTTACATACATGGTCGAAGACGCCATGTCGCGCTCTCTGTTGCGCTGCTTTAATTCACGAAAAAGTTTTTCGTTGCGCTCTAGCTTTTCATCGGTGTTTGAAAGCTGGGCCATAAGGTTAGCCGGGGCTGCAATAACTGCAGCAAGCAACTGACCCATAACGTTGGCTCCCGCGCTCTGCGCCACTTCTTGGTGGCGAGAGTCCGCCTCTGCACTGCCAGAATTAGAGCTGGTATCTACAACATCCACATACACGCTGCATGTTGCAGAGCCGATACTGTTGTACACCGTTTTGACATAGGTGGTCCCCTCTTTAGGCTCAACCACTATTGAACCTTCGACAGGGCCAAAGCCGCCTCCTCGTTGCGAAGCATACTCAGCATTGTCGCTAGTCCAGGTCAACGTAACAGACTCACCTCTGAACACCGACTCCTTGTTGGCAACAAGGTTACAGGTTGGGGCAACAGTCACGTCTTCTTCCGACGCAACATGGCTACGAAGCACGTCTTCAACGTTTTCAACCACCTCCTGGTCTGCGTCAAAAGATGCAAGCAGATTCAAAAGATCTTGAACCTGATTCTCAGAAAGGGCTGCGGCACGAGCCGGCTGCGGCATGGCTACAGCAAACAGAACCAAAAAAGCGAACGAGACCACCATAAGGTTAATGGTCTTCTGCGAGAGGATATTGAGAACGAGAGCGCGGGTCATGATAATAAGCTACTTAAAAGAACTAATAATATTTCGCACGAGAAAAGGGCCCCAGCTTTCGCTGGCGCCCTGTTAGACACTAAATGTAACACCTCTCATCTTCCCTACAAGTAGGTGGTGTGGACAACTTTTTGGTGGTAGGGTGTGCCCAGATTAGTTCGGCCTACTAGCTCGAGGAGGATTTGCATGGCACAGGTAGAGGTGTCGTACATTCAGTTATTGACCATCACTAGGCTCAAATTTCTCTTAGGCGAGAGAGGCTACACAATAGTCACCCCAGTACCCGAGCACTTCCGCAGGCACGAGCGCGACTTCGTTGCCTATCTTCCCGACGACAGAGCGAAGTTCCTGGTGGTACGCCCCACTCGCGACGATAAGATTTCTATCTCTGCCCCTTTGATACCAAGTCAATTTAATCAGTTAGAAGAGGAGATAAAGCGACTTCGGAATGAGTCTTCTCTTACACGGATTATCTGGATGCCGTGGGAACTTACACGGCATGCCAAATGGAGCAGCTATACGCCCCCACCCCAGATCCGCTACGTAAGGGGGTAACGCAAAACCGCCGCGGGTTTCCCCGCGGCGGTTTCTTTATGTCTTATAGGCGAAGCCTCTATTTGCGACCTGCAATAATCGTCTGGGCTACGTTCGGAGGCACTACCTCATAGTGATCAAACTCCATGCTGAAGCTTGCGCGGCCTTCGGTCATCGAGCGGAGTGCAGTAGTGTAACCAAACATTTCTGAGAGCGGCACCTTTGCCTTAACGGCGCGGGCCATACCACGCTCTTCCATGCCCTCGATCTGGCCGCGCTTCGAGTTAAGCGAGCCGGTGATGTCACCCATGAACTTCTCTGGAGTTACTACCTCTACTTTCATGATTGGCTCAAGGAGTACAGGGCGAGCCATCTTAGCTGCTTCTTGGAACGCCATTGAACCGGCGATCTTAAAGGCAATTTCTGATGAGTCCACATCTTTTTTTTTTAATGATTATTGGTCCACCGAGACATCCACCATCTTAAAGCCGGCCACAATACCGCGATCAAGTGCCTCGCGCACACCGTCCTCAACCGGGCCGATAAACTCCTGCGGAACTACACCGCCCTTAATCGAGTCGATAAACTCAAAGTGATCATCGCGCGTAACATTTTTCTTAACCTTCTCTCCTTCTGCGATAGGCTCAAGCGGTTTGATGCGCAGGCGTACGTGACCATACTGACCCTTACCGCCGGTTTGCTTGATGTACTTACCTTCTGCTTCTGCCTGCTGCTGGATAGTCTCGCGATACGCCACCTGTGGCTTGCCAACATTTGCCTCAACGTTAAACTCGCGCTTCATGCGGTCAACGATAATCTCAAGGTGGAGTTCACCCATGCCTGAAATAAGAGTCTCCATCGTTTCAGGGTCAGTCGACACGCGGAAGGTTGGGTCTTCGTCAGCGAGTTTCTTCATCGCCATGCCCATCTTTTCCTGGTCGGCCTTGGTCTTCGGCTCAATACGGAGTGCGATAACCGGCTCTGGGAACTTAATCTGTTCAAGAATGATCGGGTTGTTTTCGTCGCAAAGCGTGTGAGAAGTCTTGGTGTCCTTAAGACCTACCGCTGCCGCGATTTCTCCTGCATACACTTTCTTTACTTCTTCGCGCTGGTTAGCCTGGAGGCGCACAATGCGGCCAAGGCGCTCTTTAGTGCCCGTCGTTGAGTTGTACAAATATGAACCTGCTTCGATAGAGCCCGAGTACACGCGGAAGAAGGTCAACTGACCCACGAACGGGTCTGCTTGGAGTTTGAACGCGAGCGCAGTAAACGGCTCGTCATCAGACGCATGGCGCGCGATCGGATCCCCTGTCTTAGGATTGATACCCGTAACCGGCGGCATATCTACCGGAGACGGAAGGTAATCAACCACCGCGTCGAGCACAAGCTGCACACCCTTGTTCTTAAGGGCGCTTCCGGTATACACCGGGAAGATCTTGTTAGCGATAACGGCCTTGCGGAGCGTCGCCTTAAGCTGCTCCAAGGTTGGCTCTTTGCCGTCCAAGTAGGCAGTCATGAGCGTGTCGTCGTGTTCAACGATAGCCTCAACGAGCATTGCGCGATATTTCTGCGCCTCGGCTTTAAGATTTTCTGGGATCTCGTACTCCTGAACATCCTCGCCCATATTGCCTTCAAACTTAAAGGCTTTCATGGTGAGAAGATCAACAACTCCTTCGAAGTCGCCCTCGGCGCCGATCGGGATCTGCATGCGCACTGCATGCTTGGTGAGGCGGTCCAAAATAGAGGCGTATGACTTTTCAAAGCTTGCACCCATACGGTCGAGCTTGTTGATGAAGCACACACGGGGCACATTTGCTTCGTCGGCATAGCGCCAGTTGGTCTCAGACTGTGGCTCTACACCTGCTACGCCGTCAAACACCACCACAGCGCCGTCGAGTACGCGCATCGAGCGCTTTACCTCTACAGTAAAGTCGATGTGACCTGGGGTGTCGATAATATTGAAGCGGTATTTCTTGCTTGCGTCCTTCTTGTCAGGTTCGTTCGTCTTAGACCAGAAGCAGGTAATAGCGGCGGCAGTAATAGTGATGCCGCGCTCGCGTTCCTGTTCCATCCAGTCGGTTGTAGTCTCACCTTCGTGCACTTCGCCGATTTTGTGCTGAGAACCAGTGTAGTAGAGCACGCGCTCCGACGTGGTTGTTTTGCCTGCGTCGATGTGCGCAATGATCCCGAAGTTACGAACTTTTTCTAGAGGATAGTCCCTGCCTGCCATAAATTTAATATTAACTAAAAAAATAGGCGCCCATTGGCGTACCCCTAAGATACTAGAATCAGGGCAAAAAGCAACCTAAAGAAAAAGGCCG
>CAZXKI010000029.1:0-9281 GCA_964641145.1 uncultured Candidatus Saccharibacteria bacterium
TTTATATTGTGCTACTCTATTTTTAGCAATTCTTGTTCCAAACAAAGGAGAACGGCAATGCCGCTAGGGTATTCCATTCCGCTCATCGTTTCGGGGGTTTGGCTGTGGTGCCTCGGTACGGCAGCCAGCATTTGGTTTGAACCCACCTTCATCAAGAAGGACTGGTCCATGTGGTTTCTGTCATTTTTCGTTTGGTGGCTCGTTCTGCCCTATCAGTTATGGGGCATGCGCCACTTCGACATCTACCGTTACCCTTGGAGCGAATCATGGATAAAGGATAACGGTTGATTCCTCAACTATCGTTCAGTCTACCGCCCGCTGAAAGCCGTCTGACTTCGATCGGGCGGCTTTTCTTTTTACAATACTGGGACGTACATAATCTCCTTCTGGAGACTCACCCACGTTCGAACAAACCCAACGGTTTGGAGCCCACAAATCTATGTCCCTATCTCTATTAAGAATTAAGAGAAAAGCGCCCCCTGGGGGCGCTTTTCTTGTTCTCTCAGCGGGTACTGTTCTAGGCCCGCTGCCTTCTCCAGTAGATGCTAGCAATGATGGCTGCTAGTGGGAGAGCTAGGAGGGACAATAGGATCGCTGTGGTCGTACTCGTTCCTTGTCCGCTGTCTACGCCACTTACCACTGTTCCACTCAAGGACTGGTCGCTTTTTACATTCATGATTGTTGCTCCAACCACTTCTTGCGAAGTGCCTTGATCGTTTGATCCGTCTGACGAAAGGGTTCCCGTTACTTCAGATGCAGAAGCAACCGATGCCCCGCCGGCTAGTATCAACAGTGTAAGAAGAGCAGAGTGAGCAAGAACGCGTGAGATAGTGCGAGTCATATACGTTGTTGTTACGGAAGTGTCTGAACACCGTAGCTCGTGCTGTAGTTGCCATTGAATGTGCTGGTAGGCACTGCAACTTCCACAAGCACCTTAACCTGCAGGCCATCCTCTGTTGGGTCAAGGTCGTTAATCATAGTAAGTGCGGGTGACGAATAGGTATTTGCTGCCGTTAGGACCACTGCGGAGCTTGAGCTGGCTTGTGCAGAAGAGATGCGCATGTTGTTCGCAACCGGGATCGTGTGCGAAGCGTTGTTTGCATCAACCCAGTTGGCAAATTTCATTGCCACGTTCGGTTCGTCAGTCGGCACCGTAATGTTGAAGACGTACTTCCATCCGTCGGCAAACTGTCCGTTTGCGGTAGCTGTAGTGTCCTGTGCTTCAATCGAGGTGACTTCAAGATCGCCCGGGTTTTGGCTATTTTGGCCGCCCGTTACCGAACCGCTAATTTCACCCGAGGTTCCACCTGGAGTTGTCGTTGCATTGTCGTCACAGCTCTTGTTCCAGACAATAACGTATTTGTCCTGCTGGAGGTTGGTGAAGGACGGGGTCGTAGTGCTCTTGCTGGCGTCTTTAGCCTGATTAAGTGTTGAACCCACGCTGTAGCCGACAAGCGCAAATGGTTTGCCACCTTGGGTACAGGTAGCACCAACGTTCGCTTCTGTAAGGAGCTCGCTGGTACTGTATGACGAGCCTTCGTTAAGCTCGGCTGTCTTAGCCTGGTAAGCCGGTGAGGTGTTAGATGAAAGAGTGTAGTTGCCACTTCCTTCGCCTGCGCCTCCTACGTCGTTCCATGTTGCAGTCATTGGGAACGCCATATTGTCGGCGCTGTTTGCGGTTGCAGGTTCGCCGTCAATGTATTTCTTTATAGTCACGGTAACCGTGTCATCGTTTTCTTGTGCGTGCGCATGATTAGGCCACCACCAGAAAGCTTGAGCCGTATTAGCTTGTGCAAAGCTTGCTCCAAGCATCGCCACACCCAAAGAGAGTGCGATGGTAGCTTTTCCTACTTTTTTTGCGTGTTTAGTAATTGTTTTCATACTCATAATTTTTTGTTAGATAACTAACTGTTAATAGAAGCTTTTAATAGTGCATCCGCCTATGCCGTGTACTGGCCACCTCAACTCGCCCCAGTGGCATCTGTGGACACATGTCTAACCATACGCATAGTGCGCTTAACTTTAGATGAATCATGCTCTCTTCAGGAAGTTTTTATGAACAGTGTCCTCGTTAGGACTTTTTCGAGCGTTGTTTGCCAAGCGCCCACTGTACAGAGGGGCTCATTTTCTTGTCGGTGCGGTGAATACAGCCGATCCAGCAGCAAGGGCGGCGCTTGCCCGTCTTTAGTTCGCTGATCATGCGCGTCGCGTGCTCGTGCCGTGTTTCTTCTCTTTTGACTGAGATTACCCAGCAGATCCACTCGTTGCGCGCGAGCGGGGAAATATCTTCCCACGCAGCAAGCGCTTTTGGCGAAGCGGCGAGGGTCTTCTGTAAGTCGGCAGGCAGTTGGTGCACCGTGCCGTTGGAGATAGGGGTCATGACTTCAGTTTATCGCGATAGATAATCGTAACCAAGGCAAAACTCAATATTAAGAGTAAGAACCACGAGCCCATTTTGCCAAATGATACTACGTGCCAGTACTCAAGCTGGCTCGGGTAGAGCCAGATGCTCGTAAACGTGCCGATGTTTTCTGCAATCCAGACAAACAGGGAGGTGAGGAACGATGTTAACAAAAACGGCATACTTCGCACCTTTTTGTATACCTGAAAGCGCACCTTAGTTCGCCAAAAAAGAATCACAGTGTATACAAACAAAAAGTATCTGATGTCGTAGATAAAGTGGTGGGTAAAGAAGTTAAGGTAAATAAGCGTCGCGAGTACCCAGAGATGATAGTAGGCAGGGAAGCGCTCAAACCGCAGATTTAAAAAGATAAATGCGCGCGAGATGTAGCTGCCGATAGCCGAGTAAAGAAAGCCGGTAAACAAGGGCACCGTGCTCAGCATAAATATCACCCCGTCTCTCCCGGGGTACATCCACGAGCCAATGGCCGGGTTGGTTTTAAAGAGCTCCATGCCGGTTGCGAGGATGTGGAATATAAAGATGACAAAAAACTCTCTCCGGCTCTCAAGCTTGAATGCGAGTGCGCAGAGCTGGAAGGCAACCGCTGACAGAAAGATAAAGTCGTAGCGGCTTATAAACGGTACGGTAACCATCTCGGTTATAAGAAACAGCGAGAGCAAAAACGCGCCAAACAGGCTCGCCCGCAGGTTAGCAACAAAAAAATGCCACAGCTCTGTAATGAAGCTTCGCATACTTATTAATTATGCATTACGCTCTTATAACTACGTACATCATATAAAGATTCTTTGACTCAACCGGCTCCTCCTACCTGGTGGCACGGGTTCATTATTGACAATAAAGCATTTTAATGCTATATAATATTCAGCATTCTTTGATTAGAAAACTGCGCGAAAGGACGCACTCACAATGGTACGCAAGGTAACTGTAGAAGTTCTGCCCGAGGACACGATAGACTCCCTGGATCAGCTCATGTTTGAACTCTATCGCACAGGGGTGTATGTGTACGCCGAATTCGAAGGCGTTGCACTTACTGTTCACTATGGCGACGTTCCCGGCGATGTCATCAGGAAATACGAAGACGTTAAGGGCAAGGGACGTCCTACGTCAATGACAGTCAGGAGTTTCTTTTCTAAGGAACGGCTTCGTGAGAGAGAAACAAGTGATGGATCAGCGTCGCGTGCACACAATGCACTGTGGAATGAATTCAGCTACGATGGCGTCGAAAAGACCATGGCAGAGTTTCTGGAGAAGTTCAGTACCATCAACGAGTTCAGAGACTATTTTATTCGTATGCCAAATGTTGGACCCAAGTCAGTTGAACTTCTGGAGATCCTCATTGTAGAAGCAGGAATGTCCTTCGGAAAAAAGTAACTCTAAGCTAAGGAGACCTTTTACATGTTCTTGAACCTCAAGGACCGCATCCGTATGCGGGGGCGCCAAGCTTGTTCACCCGCAACGCCCGAAGCGGTGGCGCGCTACATGCGGCGGCATGGCGCAGGCACTGTGCGCGTAGAGACGGGCGCGATCACGACCGGCTCGGGCGACCCCTGGCTCGACGTGAACGCCTACCTCATAGTGGTGGTCAAAACCAAGAATGGCGAGAAGCGGAAGTTTGCGCTCAAGCTCTTCCATGAGTCGAACATCTGCTTCCCGTGCGAGGTGAGGAAGGCGCGCCGCAAGGCCGAGAAGCAGCGTCGCGACTTCTTGGCTGAGCTTGCCCATCTCGTGCGCTTGGATGCAGGCGGTGCTTCAACACCACTGCTCACGTTCAAGGCTGCCTGAAGTCGGCGTTTCAAGCCGCTCTGTCCGAAAGGATGGAGCGGCTCTTTTTGTTTTATTGTTATACTTTCTGTATGACTGAGGCAACAGGCTCTATAACACACAACGAGCCGCACACAGGGGGAGAAGGTTCCAAACTTAACTGGCTTCGTGCAGCAGTGCTTGGCGCCAACGACGGCATTGTATCTGTTGCCGCTCTCGTAGTGGGTGTTGCAGGAGCTACAGAATCTACCGGATTCATACTTACTGCTGGCGTGGCAGGCGTGATTGCAGGCGCCTTTTCAATGTCAGTAGGCGAGTATGTGTCAGTAAGCAGTCAAAGTGACACTGAGAAGGCGCTTATAGAAAAAGAGCGTCACGAGCTCGCAACCGAGCCAGAGAAAGAGCTAGAAGAGCTTACAGTGCTGTATGAAGCAAAGGGTCTCTCGCGGGAGACTGCTGCACAAGTCGCTAAGGAGCTTACGGCGCACGATGCCCTTGCAGCCCATCTTGAAACCGAGTTAAACATCCGTGAGGAGAAGATTTCTAACCCATGGCATGCGGCGTTTGCATCCGCAGTCTCGTTTGTTGCTGGCGCGATACTTCCTCTTGTTGCTATTACGCTTCCTCCGGCCGAATGGCGGATTCCCATTACATTTGTTGCCGTCGCAGTTGCGCTTGCGATTACGGGTACGCTCAGCGCCTATGTCGGTAATGCAGGGAAGACGCGTGCAACCTTGCGCATGGTGTTAGGCGGCGCACTCGCTATGGCAATAACTTTTGGTATAGGAAAATTATTTGGCGTTGCCGGAATATAAAAGGGCGAACAGGCGCAGCTCCTTTAGGAGCTGCGCCTATCTGTTTTTAATCTAACGGTATGGTATCCTCTTTACTTATGTCAAAACGCAGGTCGAAATATCAGGTGGGCGACTTTAAGGTGCGCGTCGGCCGCTCTCACACAGGCAAAGGCATCTTTGCCGAAGAGCCTATACCTAAAGGCGCCTGCATTATCGAATACACCGGCCGCGTGGTAAGCGAAGCCGAGCAGGAGCGCATGTCGGGCAAGTATTTATTTGAGTTAAGCAAGAAGGTTACGATAGACGGTAACGTGCCTTCTAACAAAGCGCGGTTTATCAACCACTCTTGCAAGCCCAACTGCGAGGCTGACGGCCCGGCAGGTCGTGTATTTATTCTTGCTCTGCGCAACATCAAAGCAGGGGAGGAGCTGACGTACGACTACGGCGAAGAATATTTTGACGAGCATATCAAGCCTAAAGGCTGTCGTTGCGCTACGTGCAGGTAGGCGTATATAAAAAGTAAGAATGGGTGCGGCGCTTTGTTGCGCCGCACCCATTGGTGCCCCTTCTAGCCCTTGATACCGTGGTACTTGGTGATGTCGATCTCGCCGCGCTTCAGCGGCGTGCCGGCAGGGAAGAACCCGAACCGGACGTCGAGCGCCTTCATGAGTTTGAAGATGGTCCCGAAGTGGGGCCGCTTCGTGTCGCCCATGGCGAAGTTGCGTACGGTCGTGTAGGACAGGTTGGCGTCGCGCGCCAGCGTGTCCCAGCTGCGATGGGTCTTCTTCTGGTCGTTCCAGACGTACCCCCGCAGATCTTCGAGAAATTTTTCGAATTCCTGGTCGAACTGGCTCATCACCGGAGTCGAGATATTCGGTGTTTTCATCAGCATGCGAGCTCCTCTGCTCTCTTGTGTTGCTGGGCAGTACTGTTGGGTAGTATATAACAATTAACTTAATAAGTCAAGTATCAGAAAGTCCAAGTGTTATACTGCATGCATACCCGTTAACGTGTATGTTCTTCAGCCAAACCCCATAGTGCAGAGCTAGGCTTAACTCATATGATTAAAGTGTTACTTATTGCAGGTGCGGTAGTGTTGGTATTGGCAGGGTCATGGTACGCCTACAGCAACGGATATTTTAGCGTAGACATTAATACACAAACCGAAGAAGATACTTTATCTCAATCTATGCAACACGATGACATACAAGTAACACCAATTGAGCATGCAACTGCGGTGCTGCGTGTTGCGGGTAAAGCTGTGTACGTAGACCCAACTGGCGGCGCAGAAGCTTTTGCCGGGGAAACAGGTGCGGACATTGTGCTTGTTACCGACAACCATGGTGACCACCTGAGCACTTCTACACTTGCCGCTGTTGTGGGCAGCGCTGTGCTTGTGGTGCCGCAGGCGGTTAAAGACCAGTTGCCGGCAGAGTTGGCAGAGCGCGCAGTAGTGCTCGCAAACGGCGAGTCGACAACTGTAGAGGGCATGACCATTACAGCGATACCGATGTATAATCTGCCTGGCAAAACGAACAGCGACTTCCATACCAAAGGCCGCGGCAACGGTTATGTGGTGGAGCAAAACGGCGCTCGTGTATACATTGCCGGCGACACTGCAGGCACGCCGGAAATGCGCGCCCTTACCGACATCGACGTAGCTCTCGTGCCGATGAATCTGCCTTATACGATGAGTGTTGAGGAGGCTGCCGAAGCAGTGTTAGCGTTTAAGCCGCGGCAAGTCTTCCCATATCACTATCGCGGGCAAGGAGGCTTGGCAGACGTAAACAAATTTAAAGAGCTTGTTAATGCAGGCGACCCAGCGATAGAGGTGGTGCTCGGGGAGTGGTATCCAAATTAATATCCAAAATAAAAACTTTATGATCGCACATGCATCGCTCGCTGTAACCAACTACGCAACCGCTAAAGAGGTATATCGCAAGATACTTGCCCCGCTCGGCTATGAGTTTACTGAAGACCACCCAGAATGGTCTGCTGGCGGCTATAAAGAAGGCGGCAACACCAGCTTCTGGATAGCGCAGAAAGAGAAGGTGGTCGGCGGTCATGTAGCCTTTGAGGCAAAAAACAAAGAGCAGGTTGAAGCCTTTTACAAAGAGGCGCTTGCCGCAGGCGCTAAAGACAATGGCGCTCCGGGTTATCGCAAAGAATACTGGCCAGGCTACTACGCGGCGTTTGTGCACGACCAAGACGGCAATAATGTTGAGGCGGTGTGGTTTGACTACTCACAGGTGAAGTAAAAAGTAATAAATCTTATTTCTAGATAACAAAAACCCGCGCTGTAGAGCGCGGGTTTTTATATAGTGATTAATTAAGGAAAGTGTCAACAACATTTGATTAGCAGGCCTGCAATATTGACACATGATACATACAATGTTATGCATACCTCAAAGCTCACGTAACCAGTGAGCTTATTTCTATGGGAAAAAGCCCTAAAAATATAACGATTTCGATACTTATACCTTGCCACAACGAGGAAAAATCTGTTGCGGCCTGTGTTCAGTCTTGCCTAGATCAGACTCGTCCTGCGGATGAGGTGGTTGTCATTAATGACGGAAGCACCGACAAGACTGCTGAAATACTTAAAAGTTTTGGTAGCAAAATAAAAGTAGTTACTATTCCGGTTGCAACCGGCAATAAGAGTCATGCACAGCAGATCGGTCTGCAACATATCAGTTCTGAAGTAGTAGTTGCAACAGACGGTGATACCATTCTTGATCCTCATTTTATCGAGCGTGTTGCTATTGATTTTCAGAATCCTGAAGTTGCTGCCATGGGTGGGTATGTGAAAAGTCTTTCACATAACTGGCTTACTGCATGTCGCGAGCTGGACTATCTTCTGGGCCAGGATCTTTATAAACAGGCTCAGGCTTTTCTCCACGCCATCTTCGTGATTCCAGGCTGTGCTGGTGCATTCCGCACTGAACTCTTCCGTTCAGTTATAACTTTTGACCACGACACTCTTACTGAAGATCTTGACCTGACCTACAAGCTCCATGCTCAGGACCAGAAAATTATTTATGACCGCAAGGCGGTGGTATATACCCAAGATCCCGCCACCCTTTCTTCTTATATAAATCAGATGCGCCGCTGGTATTGCGGTGGGTGGCAGAACCTCCGTAAGCATTACCGTGTGCTTCAAAACCCAGCAAACGCCTTTACCTTCGCACTCATTTACATTGAAGGCTTCTTCTTTGCGGGCCTTCTCTTCCTTATGCCGTTCCTCAATATCGTACTCTTTTTCTACTTTGTGGTTCCGTACTTCGCTTTCCTTCTGCTGCTCGGCGTCTATGGCGCTATTGCCCGCAAACGTTGGGATCTTCTTTTATACTCGCCGACCTATATCGTTCTCCTGTTTGTAAATGCCTATGTGTTTCTTGAACAGTTCGTTAAAGAGGTAGTGCTGCGCAAGAAGAATATGGTTTGGTTCCATCCGGAACGTAGAAAAATTCATACCACTTAATATGCCTTTCTCAGGAATTTCATTTCTTATCAGTGTGGGTATCGTCCTCGTAGGGTCGGTCCTTTCATTTGTAAATCCTGTCTATACAGGACCCGTTCGCACATTCTTTACAAAGATTCTCACCTTTAACGAATCTCTTTCTGCGATCTTCGCCTTCACGATGATCGGTGGATTTTTCATTTTTACAGGAGCAACTGCTACTTACATCGTGCAGGAAGCGATTAGCGATACGTCGAATGTAGACTATTTCACGCGTTCGTACACATACATTGGAGAAGCAGTAGAAGACCTTGTAAGCAGTACGGAAGTCGTATACCTCAGTCACTAACAGAATAAGTATGAAAACTTCAGTTCAAAAATTCATTACCGGATCCCTCTTTTCACTCGTTGTTGTAGCGGGTATGTTGCCTTCTACTGTTGCGCAGGCGGCTATTAGTGAACCAGGTTTTGAATAAGAAACAGTTGTAAGTGGTTTGGTTATACCGACCGCTATGACGTTTGCAAACGACGGTCGTATCTTTATTGCAGAAAAAGGCGGCACAGTTCGTGTCATTAAAAATGGTGTATTACTACCCACTCCGGTTATTGCACTCTCTGACATCAATACCTTTGGTGACCGTGGCCTTCTTGGTATTGCGGCTGATCCTAATTTTTCTGAAAATGGTTACCTCTATTTGTCATATACGTTTGAAAACACTCCTGGTACTGATGTCGGCGGCGAAAAGACTGGCCGCATCGTGCGGGTAACCGTAGTGGGCGATACGGTGCTTGAATCAACTAAAGTGGTGCTGGTGGGTACGGTTGGCGGCAATGCAGCTACTCC
>CAZXKI010000030.1:0-1467 GCA_964641145.1 uncultured Candidatus Saccharibacteria bacterium
TTATGCTTTACCTCCCCACCTCTGCTCATTAAATAAAAAATTAGCGGCCCCTCGCGAGGGGCCGCATTCGTGACAGAACGGGTTGTCGAATTCAGTTGTTGAGCCTGTGGCTGACGATCCCCCCGTTGCAGTAGGCGCAGCAGCTGGTGCAGCCGTCATGGTCACCTCTGCCGACACCCCAGTAGGTGCTGCTGTCGCCAGAAGACCAGGCGCCGAAACAGATCTTTTCGCCGGACATGCAACTGATCCGGGAATCGTGCTGCGCCGAATCATCGAGGACGTACACCTGGTCGCCACCCGGCCAGACGTGGTTACGCGTCTGGGAGTAGAGCTCGAAGTGAACCGTGTAGGGGTAGAAGCTCTGCATGCGGAACGTGAGCGTCTCCGCCTGCGCCGCCGCCGTCATGGCGGTGAGGAGAACCAGCACTGCTGCACAAATACCCTTGAACATTTCCTTTATACCCTTCTCTGTTGGACAGAACTTCCCTTCCCAGCTGGGAGAGGTTGGCAACATATTAGACCATAAGTCAAATCTACACAATACCTGTACAACTGCATTGCCACACTTTTTTAAAGGTGTATAGTGCCTGCGGATGCTCGTGAGGCATCTAGAATCTCATCTTATAGGGAGACTTTACAATGGACAAAGCATTGCTTGTCGCGTGCGCCGCAGGTGCCCTCCTTCTCGTCGCCAATGTCTCAAAGCCCCTCACGGGTACCGTTGCATTTGCCGACGACCTCAACCGGAACGTGGTGATCATCAACAAGGCGACCTCCCCCATCATCAGCGTCGAGGCCATCAATGTTGACTACTATGGTGACTGGCTGTGGTACGCGGGCTGGATCGACATCGGCGGGTCCGAGACGGTCAACTTCGACGACGGCATGAACTACTGCCGAATGGATATCTACGTCAAGTTCGAAGACGGCACCGACCACACGGCCGAAGACATCAACGTCTGCGAGGCCGACGGCATCGAGTTCTACTAGGGCGACACCGCCCACAAAGCCCGGCATTATGGGCCGCTCCTTCATTGGGCGGCCTCTTTTCTTGCTGCTTTTTTACGCGGTATACTTACCTACACGTATGCAGAAGCTTCCACCACTAGTATGGGGCGGGTTTGGGTTGCTCCTTGCTGCACTTGTGGCACTTGGAGGTTATAGTTATGCACACATTCAGAGCCTCACCACACGCCTGGACAAGCTTTCTATCGAACTCACCGCAACCACCAACGTTCTAAAGGAAGAAATAGCCACCACTGGCGCCTCTTTTGCAACCAAGCTCGACAGCGAGCGCCAGAACATCGAGTCTAAGCTTGGCACGGTAGAAAGCCGTGTGGGCTCTATCTCCGGCACGGTGGGCACACTCGAGAAGCTTTCTAAGACCGATCCTGAACTTCTGCAGAAGTATTCAAAAGTCTTTTTCTTAAATGATGAAGGATATACTCACAATCATGATTTCCAAAT
>CAZXKI010000030.1:1477-8479 GCA_964641145.1 uncultured Candidatus Saccharibacteria bacterium
GAACACTATGCTCCTGAGCGTGTAGCAACCATAGATGCCAAGTATTTGTATCGTGAACAAAATCCAGAGGTGATCCACGCCAGTGTCTGGCCGAGACTTAAAGCCATGCTCGACGCAGCCGCCAACGACGGCGTTACGCTCTACATCGCTTCTGCCTATCGCTCGTTCGACGAGCAGAAGGCGCTTAAAGGCGCTTACACGGTTACCTACGGCGCTGGCACCGCTAACACCTTTTCTGCTGACCAAGGCTACTCAGAGCATCAGCTTGGTACTACGGTAGACTTTATTACCACTGGCCTAGGCGGCCAGCTTGAAGGATTTGATGCCACCCCGGCCTACCGCTGGCTCACCAAAAACGCGCACAAGTATGGTTTTACCCTTTCCTATCCACCCAACAATAAGAGTTACGTCTTTGAGCCATGGCACTGGCGCTTTGTCGGCATAGACCTCGCTACCGAGCTCTACAGCAACAGCCAGTACTTCTACGACCTCGACCAGCGCGACATAGACAAATTCCTGGTTAACGTCTTCGACTAATCTCTTACTCTACCAAACAAAGCCGCGCCCTCTTCGGGGCGCGGCTGTTGTATTTTATCTATTGCTCAATGTATTACTGCCCCGGGTTTGGTACGGTGCGCTCTACCCAATCCGCCGCAGTGTTAGTGTCTGTGGTTACACTCGTGCGCGCTATCGAATGTCCTGCGTTTACTTCCACCACTGGTACCGAGGGCGAGAATGCCGTGGTGTTATTGCCCCAACTTACCGCATCAATCGTAGAGCTCGCGACTTCGTCAAAGAGCGTTACCATATCGCCTGCATTGCCCAAGCCGTTCCCTATAGTGGTATTAGCGAGCTGCACTACCACTGCGTCGCCTGGGATAGTCCAAAACGAAGCGGTCGTTGAAGACGCAACGATTACGGCATACTTCCCGGCTGGCACGGTCGCCGCCGGCAATGGGTCGGTAGAAGATGCGTCAGTAATACTGTAGTTCGAGAGATCAATACTGCTATTAGTACCATTGTAGATCTCTATCCACTCGTTTGCGGTCTCACTACCCTGTGGACTCGTTGTAGACGTGGTCAGGTCGTACATCACTTCGCTTAACACTACTGCACCTGTGGGCGCTGGCTCTTCGTCAAGAATTACATTCACAGTTAGCGAAACTGCAACAGAGCCGCCGTCACCTGTGCACGTAAGAGTGTAGGTGGTTGTTGCGGTAGGGCCAACCACTTCACTGCCGTCTACGGCCTTGCTTCCGCTCCAACCGCCAGAAGCAACGCACGAGTTTGCATTGGTCGAGTCCCAAGAAAGTGTAGTGGTAGCGCCTTCGTTGATTGTGCTCTGGCCTGCAGTAAAGATAAGTTCTGGGTCTTCTGGTTCAGGGGTTACAGGTACGACGTTTACCACCACACTCTGGGTCGTGGTGCCGCCCGCTCCAACACATTCGAGCTGATACATAGTAGTTGCAGAGGGTGTCACGCTCTGAGAGCCATCAACAGCCTTTGACCCTGACCAACCGTTTGAAGCAGTGCAGGATGTTGCGTTAGTAGAATCCCAGGTTAGCAAGGACGAGGAGCCCATTTGAACACTTGTGGGGTTAGCGCTAAAGGTAAGAGTTGGCGCCGTAGGTTGCGGGAAGTTGCACGAGTCGCCATCCCAAGTGCCGCCACCCTCAGTACACTGCTGGTCGGCACAGGGGCCGCTTGTTTGAGTTCCTGGTACGTTTGGACACACATCAACTGGCGGAGGAGTAAATTCGCACGAATCTCCGTCCCACGTACCACCTGCAGCAATACACTGCTGGTCTAAACACGGGCCTGCCGACTGATTACCGGGAACATTTGGACATGCGTCAGTAGGCGGCGGAGGCGGAGTATTCTTGCATGGCAAGAACACCGGCACCGAAAGCCAGCCTGCTTTAATAGTCGAAGGGCACAGCTTCCCAGGGAAATTATTGAAGTTGCCGAAAGAGTTCGAAGAATGTCCCTTCTTTGAAGAACTCTCGACACTTGTATCCTCGTCTGTATCTTCACTTGCACTTGTGCTATCTAGCCGCTCATCTGCGGCAATGCGCATCTGTATACGCTCTTGTGCATTCTGCCTTATACTGTCTCGGTCAAGAGAAAGCCCGCCCTGTGCAGCACTAACCGCAAACGGCGCAACAACGAATAACGCAATCCCGAGCAGAAAACCAACAGTCCTCCCAGAACGACGGAATCGGTTCATAGGTCTACGAATGTTATTCAAATAATGAAGTACTACGTTGATAGTACTCCACTAGTTCCGCTTACTGCCCTAAGCGGCTGTGCATAACTTTACAAATTAGCGCATTCTCAGCACCACCCACCACGCAGACAAGATAAGGAGGCCGCCGATAACAAACGGCGCGCTAATGCCTAAAAAGCCCGATCCAACACCTGCAAGTACGGGACCGACGCCGTTAGAAAGTGCGAGTATCGAGCCGTTAATGCCGAGCGCTACACCCTGCTTTTCTTCAGAAACTCCCTTGCTTACTAGCGCAGTAAGAGTGGCGATAGCCAAGCCTTGGCCGATAGCAACAAGCGGCATCACTGCGTAGAGCGAAATAACATTGGGCAAAAATGCATAGGCAGCAGAAGAAAACGCTAACATCACTAGCCCCCACTGAAGGATGGTGCGGTCTCGGAAGCGATCTAGCACCAAACGCAGAATAACCGCCTGGGTAATAGCAACCCAAATACCGACAACCGCAAAGAAGGCCCCTACCATGCCGGGGCTAAAATCAAACTTAACCACCAGCAGTATGCCAATAAAGGTTGTAAAGAACGCAAACCCGGCCTGTGACAGAAAGTTAGTGAGGTACACCGGACGCGCATCTTTGTCTACAATCGCAGATCGGATGTTATGCAGTCCACGCCATATATCAAAACGATGACGCTCTTCTGCCGACACTTTGCGCGTCTCCGGCAAAAACCAGGTAATGAATACGAGATTTATGACACCAAGCGCTCCCGCCACCCAAAAAGGCGTTGTGACTGAGGCAGAAAAGTCAGAAATAAGTCCGCCCAAGAGCGGCCCTAGAATAAAGCCGATACCGAACGCAGCCCCCACCAGACCAAAGTTCTTAGCACGGTCCTGAGGAGGCGTTACGTCTGCAATAGCGGCCTGTGCAATAGAGAAGTTTGCCGCGCCCATTCCGCTGATAGCGCGGCTTATAAAGAGTAGCGGCAAGGACATCACCGAAATGGCAAAGCCGAATACAAGCTGCGACAAAGCAAACACCGCAATACCCAGAGTGAGGAGCTTTTTGCGGCCGTATACATCAGACAGCTCGCCAAGCAATGGCGCCACAATAAACTGCACCACACTAAAAAGCGCAGTGAGTATGCCCGCCATAAAGAACTGCATGTCGACGGAGTACCCTTGGAGCATAAAGTAGGGCGACGTAGAGTCGGTAAAGATCGCCGGAAGCACCGGGAAAATCATTCCCACCCCGATCATGTCCAAGAGGAGCGTCCCGAAGAGGACCGCTAAAACGCGTTTCTGCATACCGAATTACTGTATCATGATGCGCTGCCCTACCTCCACTGCTTGGCTAGATGCCATTTGAGTTTAACTATTGCCCCTAAGGTAACAAGCATCAGCGCGAGCTGTAAGAGCCAACCTATGAACGGCAGATGGGAAAGTATGACATAGGCCAAGACTCCGACAAGAATAGTCTTCCAGTTAACGAGATAGGACCCTTTCATAAACCACTGATAGATAAAGCTGCCAAGCAATACGGGCGCCATAAGCCAGCTAAAGATCATCAGTGCCCCAAAGGCCAAGAAGCCAAGAATACCGAGCGGTATGCCGATTACCGTAACAAGGAGAAGGATCGAGAGCACCGGCATAAGGATCAGTACGATCAAACCAACACCCGCGTGGGCTAATGGCTTAGCAAACGAATCGTGCACCAAGCGAGTACTGTATCGGTTGAATATCAAGCCAAACACCAGAGCGCCGGCAAGGAGCATAAGAATCTTAATTAGCAGCGCAATCGAGAGGAAGGCGGCTAGAGCTGCCCCCGCATCGCTGCGGTGCGGGGTTGGGGTATAGGTCGTCTGACCTCGCACCTCCGCGCCCGGCTCCATAACCACCTCCTGTGGTGACTTGTAGGTAAGATTGCCTATGATAACCGCATTGCTTCCAAGGGTAATCTTCTCTGCCTCTATAGTTACATTGCCCGAGACTGGCGCGTTAATATACACCTCTCCACCGCCTGCTTTGAGATCACCTGCCACAGGAGAGTCGACACGAACCATGCCGCCCCCTGCAAGCACATCTCCACTAATACTCCTGCCGGCCAGATGTATTTGTCCGCCACCCACCACTACATCTCCCCCAACAGTGCCCTGCACTATGATAGTGCCGCCTCCAATACGCAGATCATCACCGATAGTACTCGTAACAGTAACGGTGCCGCCGCCAATAACCGCATCAGCCGAAACAGGGCCCGTCACTAGGACCGTCCCGCCGCCTGCGTACAAGTCGCCGGTTATGATACTTGCGCTCGTTACAGTACCCCCTGCCGCATACACGTCATCGGCAATCCCTTCTCCTCCACGCAAATCTACGGTATCTCCCGTGCGAAATGTGGCCGCAAAACCTACCAAAGGCACCGCGAGCATAAACACTGCTGCACCTACCCCAATCGCCCGTACATGTTTGTTAATCATAAAAAATAATGACGGTGTAATAAGACCTTAGGCATAAGTATACCATTCCTCTGCCTCTACTAGGGGACAAAAAGAGCCTGTGGCACTTTCGTGCCACAGGCTCTTTTCTTTTCAAACCGTTACCGAATTATTTAAGGTGTCCGGAAACCAGTTTCGTCATTTCGAACATAGTTACCTCGTTTTTGCCGAAAATCTTCTTAAGCTTGTCGTCAGCGAGGATATTGCGCTTATTTTTCGGATTCTGGAGATCGTGTTTCTTGATGTACTCCCAGATCTTTTTAACGACCTCAGAGCGCGGCATGGGGCCCTTGCCTATCACATCTTCAAGATCAGATGATAGGCTCATAGGCTTCGTCAATGCCGGATTTGCAGTTCTCGCCATAGGTTTAATACAAAACTAGTACTAATTAAATAATAATTGCTTTCCCGAAATCTATTATACTGTAGATATTATGCGCAAGGAGCTCTTAGTACTGATCGGTGGATTGCTGGTTTTGGGCGTTTTAATAGTGCTTTTTAGCCCTGCCCCTGCCCCCGCAGATCCACAAGAGGGTGAGCCGGTTGCCCAAAATCCCCTTACCTTTAGCCTTCCTGAGGGATTTGCCGCAACCATGTTTAGTGACAAGGTGCCTGGTGTGCGCGTACTCACCCGTGACTCCCAAGGAACCATGGTCGCCTCCCTTACTTCTGAAGGAAAGGTGGTAGCTCTCCCCAATCGAGACACTGACAACCGTGCGGACCAGGTTATTACGGTGCTCGAAGGGCTAAAAGAACCTCATGGCATCGCCTTTATTGGCGACACTCTGTACGTAGCAGAAGAAGACGCGGTAAAGTCGTACACCTACAATCCAGACACCCACAGTGCAACACTTAACGAAACACTCACCGCCCTCCCTTCGGGCGACGGCCACTCTACCCGTTCTCTTATGGTCTGGCCCGACAATACCAAACTCCTCGTATCAACCGGCTCATCCTGCAATGTGTGCAATGAGGAGGATCCTCGCCGTGCGGCAATACTGTCTATTAACGTGACCACCAAAGAAGTGGAGCCGTTTGCTAAAGGACTCCGCAATACCGTATTTATGACTCTCCATCCAGTTACCGGGGAGATCTGGGGCACGGATATGGGCCGGGACTGGTTGGGAGACAATACGCCACCAGACGAGATTAATATTATTAAGAAAGACGGCAACTACGGCTGGCCTATTTGTTATGGCAAAAACATTCATGACACCGACTTTGATAAGAACACCTATATTCGCAATCCCTGCATGACACCGTTTGAGACTCCATCGCACATAGACATCCCCGCCCACTCAGCACCACTAGGTATCGTATTCGTACCCGAAGAAGGCTGGCCTGAAGAGTGGTGGTATGACGCTCTGGTTGCATATCACGGCTCATGGAATCGCAGCACTCCTACAGGTTACAAAATCGTTCGTATGCCGCTTGATGCAAAAGGGGCTCCCAACGGGGCCACCGTAGACTTTATGAGTGGTTTTACGACTGCACGCGAGGTGGTCGGGCGCCCCGTAGGCCTGATGATCGAACCAGGCGGCACCCTATGGGTGTCCGACGACAAAGCGGGGGCTATCTATCGGGTAGCTCGTACTACCGAATAAACTTCATACATTCTTTAGGATGTGTGTAGATCTTTACTTGACGCGCGCCCTCATTTACTGAGAATTAATTAATGAATATACGCAGCGTCTTCTCGCTCGACTCTCTCCGGGACTTGTTGCTCCCAGGAATCTTCACCTACGCCGCCTATGTACTGACTGGCAGTCTAGGGTTAAGTATCTATCCTGTGCATGATTTTGCGGCATTGATATGGCCGCCCGCAGGCATAGCAGTAGCGGCGGTGCTGTTGTGGGGTAACCGGCTCTGGCCGGTTATTTTTGTCGCAGCGTTTACCGTTAACTTCTTTAACGATGCACCTGTGTTAGTTGCAATAGGGATTGGTATAGGAAACGTGCTAGAGGCTCTTACCGCAGGGTACCTTATGCACCGCGTGGGGTTTCAAAGATGGTTTGGCCGCCTGCGTGACTCGCTAGGCTTTATTATTCTTGCCGCTTTTTGGGCTACCACCATAAGCGCGATAGTGGGAGTTGGGTCCTTGGTGCTTGGTGGCTTAGTGCCTACAAACGACATACTAAACACCTGGTTTACCTGGTGGCTTGGTGATGTCATGAGCATTCTGATTGTGGCTCCCCTTCTTCTTACTTGGCTTTCCGGCCGGCCGTTTAGTAAAAACCTGGCAGACATTGCCGAACGCGTAGCCATCCTTACGAGCATTGCCGTTAT
>CAZXKI010000031.1:0-8448 GCA_964641145.1 uncultured Candidatus Saccharibacteria bacterium
GCAACGCGCATCTGACATTCACATAGAGCCTTTGGTAGACCAAACCCGCGTGCGCTTTCGTATCGACGGCGTGCTGATCACTAATATTACATTGCCGCCCAAGGTGCACTCGTCCGTTGTGGCGCGCATCAAGGTGCTCTCTAACATGAAGCTCGACGAAAAGCGCAAGCCGCAAGACGGCCGCTTTTCAGCGCGAGTTTCTGGGAACAAAGTAGACTTCCGTGTTTCAACATTTCCAACTTATTACGGTGAGAAGGTGGTGATGCGTATTTTGGGGGCTTCGGCAAAGGTGCTCAAGCTCGACGATTTTGGTCTTTCAGAACGCAACCTTGATCTTATACGCACCGCTATTAAGAAGCCGTATGGCCTCATTCTTATCTCAGGTCCTACGGGATCCGGTAAGTCGACCTCGTTGTACGCTCTCCTCAACGAAGTAGACCGAGAGAAGCAGAACGTACTTTCTCTTGAAGATCCGGTGGAGTATACGATTCCGGGCGTCTCTCAAAGCCAAGTTCGTCCCGAGATCGGGTATACCTTTGCGAACGGTTTGCGCACTACGCTCCGTCAGGACCCCAACGTGATAATGGTGGGCGAGATACGCGACAGTGAAACCGCTAACTTGGCGGTGCAGGCTGCGCTTACCGGCCACTTAGTGCTCTCAACGATACACACTAACAACGCGATCGGTATCGTTCCGCGTCTTCTTGATATGGGTGTAGAGCCGTACCTCATTCCTCCTGTGCTGATATTGGGTATGGCGCAGCGTCTGGTTAAGACGCTGTGTCCGGGCGGAGGGAAGAAGATGAAGGTACAGGGGAGTGTGCAGGAGATGCTTAAACAGCAGTTCGCTGACCTGCCTGCAGAATATCAGAAAGATATACCGCCTCTTGATGAAGTGTATTTGACCCAGCAGACTCCTGAGTGTCCGTCGGGAACCCGAGGGCGTATTGCTGTGTTTGAAATGTTTGATATGAACCTTGAACTTGAGCGCGCTATTCTCGCAAACAAGTCAGAAGATGAGCTTTACAATCTTGTGCGCAAAAATGGCATGCTCACCATGAAAGAGGATGCTATCATAAAATCAGCACGAGGCACCGTGCCGTTTGAAGAAGTAAACACGCTGGGTGGCGAATTTGAAATTGATGAACCTGAAGAGGTAAAACCTGAGGCCCCTATAGCTATTGCCGAAGATGCAACAGAGGTGCCGGTCCCTGGCAAAAAAGAGGCGATCAAGAAGATAACAGAAGAAGCATAACGTATGGACTATAAACAAAGACTTTCCCAGCTTATCGAAGCCCTTATAGCACAGGGCGCTTCTGACCTGCACCTTACGGTAGGGAGTCAGCCGACTATACGCGTGTCTTCTGTGCTTACGCCGCTTTTGAATGAGCAGCCGCTTACGCAGCAGGATATGGAGGGCTTTATATCCGAACTCCTTTCCCCCGACCGTAAAAAGCGTTTTACTGACACTCAGGAAGTGGATTTTTCTTACGCGTATCAAGAAAAAGCCCGCTTTCGCGGCAATGGATACTGGCAGCGGGGCACGATAGGTGTAGCGCTCCGCCTCATTCCTAAGGTTATTCGTTCAATTTCAGAATTGAATCTACCTACGGTGCTTGAAAACTTTGCTGCACGCGAACAAGGATTCTTTTTGGTGGTGGGGCCGGTGGGGCAGGGTAAGACGACGACACTTGCGGCGCTGATCGAAAAAATAAATCTTGAGCGCACCGAGCACATCGTTACCATTGAGGATCCTATTGAGTATTTGTTTGAGAATAAAAAGTCTCTTATAGACCAGCGTGAAGTGCGAGTGGACACGGCTGACTTTGCCGGAGCGCTGCAGTCAGTATTTCGCCAAGACGCTGACGTGCTTATGGTGGGAGAGATGCGTACACCGGAGACCATGGCCACCGCAGTTACGGCGGCAGAAACGGGCCATTTGGTGTTCTCGACCTTGCATACTAACAATGCCGCACAAACTATCGACCGCATCATCGACTCTTTTCCTGCAAGCCAGCAAGATCAGATCCGCATTCAGCTCGCAAGCTCGCTTGCGGGAGTATTTTCTCAGCGTTTAGTGCCTCGCATCTCTGGTGGGCTCGTGCCCGCGTATGAACTTATGGTCTCTACGCCAGCTATAGCCAACCTTATACGCGAAAAGCGCACCCATGAGATCCAGACGATTATCGAGACAGGTTCGGAAGAAGGCATGATAGATATGAATCGTTCACTTGCCGAGCTGGTCCGTGGCGGTGAAATTACGGTAGAAAGTGCCTACTCACGCTCGTGGAATCCGAGAACCCTCGAAAGACTTCTCTAACATCATATGGAGTTTAAATATGAAGCGCTCGACAATCAGGGGAAGCCAACCAGCGGCACGGTAAATGCGGCAAGTCAGGATGCTGCTATAGAGGCGCTCCAGCATCGCGGTCTTACTATTACGGCTTTTTCAGCCGTGGGACAAGGGGGCAATATCCTATCCTCGCTTGGAGGCATTTCGCTTTTTAGCGGTGTCTCAAATCGCGACCTTGTGCTGCTTTCTCGCCAGATTGCCACACTCTTTGAAGCCCAGGTCTCGGCATTGCGCGTGTTCAGGCTCCTTGCTGAGCAGGCGGAGAAGCCGGTACTTCGCGACACCCTTACTGAGATAAGCGATGACCTTCAGGGCGGCAGCTCAATATCAAAGGCATTGGCAAAGCATCCAAAGGTGTTTACAGACTTTTATGTCAACATGGTGCGCTCCGGTGAGGAGTCCGGCAAGCTCGACCAAACCTTTTTGTATTTGGCCGACTACATTGACCGCTCGTACGAACTGACCTCAAAAGCAAAGAACGCTCTGATCTACCCCGGTTTTATTATCTTTACCTTTGTGGCGGTAATGGTCTTGATGCTCACGGTGGTTATTCCAAAGATTGGCGCGATTATTGCCGAATCAGGCCAAGAACTTCCTTTGATTACATCAGTAGTGCTTGGTTTCAGTAATTTCTTGATCGACTACGGCATCTTTCTTGTCTTTGCACTTATTGTTGCAGGCTTTTTTGTTGCCCGGTTTATTAGAACCCCGCAAGGTAAGTTGGCGTTCGACCGCTTCAGACTCTCGTTGCCGTATATCGGCAAGCTGTACCAGAAACTCTTTTTGGCGCGTATCTCCGACAACATGCACGTAATGCTTTCGTCCGGTATTTCGGCAGTCCGCTCTCTTGAGATATCTGCAAACGTGGTAGGGAACAGTGTCTATGAGGGCATTCTCCACGAGGCTATAGAGGCAGTGAAGGCGGGCACTACTATGTCGCAGGTGCTGAGCCGGTACCCTAATGAGATTCCACAGATTGTTGTGCAAATGCTCCAGATTGGCGAAGAAACCGGCGAGCTCGGCAATATTCTTGAGCGTCTTGCCAAGTTTTACAACCGTGAAGTAAATGCGGCGGTAGATACCCTAGTGTCACTCATTGAGCCGGCGCTTATCATTGCACTTGCCTTGGGTGTCGGGTTTTTGCTCGCTTCGGTACTCCTGCCTATCTACAACACCGCAGGTTCTATCTAAGACTATCCACAGGGTGGATCTGGCAGGGGGGAGATACCAGCTATACTTTAGGCATCCGCAAATTAGGGTTTTATTAATTAATTATTAAGAATTTCGGATACGAATATGACTACAGTGTATAAACGAGGCTTCACCCTCATCGAACTCCTGGTCGTTATTGCCATCATCGGCATCTTGGCTGGTATAGTGCTTGCGTCTTTGAACAATGCACGCGGCGGAGCAAATGACGCTAAGGTTAAAGAGCAGCTATCTGGCCTTCGCACTGCCATGGAGGTTTACTACGGCACAAATAGCAACTATGGTACTAATGCAGCGCAGGTTAACGCAAACTGCACCGCAGCAAGCACTGCCTTTGTTAATGCCGATGTTGCCCCTCTCGTTACAGCAGCCAACTACCCTTCAGGTAGCGCACCGGTATGTAACATGGCGGCAAGCGGCGCATCATGGGCTGTATCTGCCGACCTTACCGCTACGGGTGCCACTTTCTGGTGTGTTGACTCAACCGGCGCTTCTAAGTCAGTTGCCGCTAACCTTGGTGCAGGTGTTAATGCATGCCCGTAATCTAGTTTATTCAGTTTTACAAAATCCCCAGCGTATGCTGGGGATTTTGTTTTTGTCCTATATACTGACCTTATGATCTCTCGAGGTTTTACTCTCATCGAACTTTTAGTAGTAATTGCAATTATTGGTATTTTAGCTGGTATTGTTCTTTCATCACTTAACAACGCCCGTGGCGGTGCGAATGATGCTAAGGTTAAAGGGCAATTAGGAAATATGCGGGCCCAAGCGGAGTTGTATAGCGGGCCTACTACCGCGGTTGCTTTTGCTAACGCAAACTGTGCCATGACGGCCAGTACCTTATTTGGAAGCACAGCGGGGCAAAATGGCTTAGGCTCATTGTTTTCAGGTATAACGACTCATCGATGTGCGTATGCAGGAAGTGCGTTGCCTAGCGCTGGTGGGGCGTGGGCGGTCTCGGCAGCCCTTAATACCTCAGGTCAGTTTTGGTGTGTAGACAGCACAGGAGCGTCTAAGCAAACAAGCGCTCATATATCCGGAACAGTTTGTCCATAATGCTAGCTTTTTGCAGGTATACTTGATATATGCGCAAGCGCGGTTTCACTCTTATTGAACTCTTGGTAGTTATCGCCATCATCGGTATTCTGTCTGGGATTGTAATCACAGGTCTAAATGGAGCTCGTGTAAGCGCACGTGATACCAAGCGTGTCTCAGATATTAAAAATTTACAGCTGGCTCTGGCCTTGTATTATAACGATAATGGTCATTATCCATGCAGGTTGGATGATACTAGTGTACAAACTCTCCCGACTCATGCCGGATGCCCACCCTTGTTTTTTGGTAATTACATAACAAACTTACCCACTGATCCTTCTACAGGTAACGTTTACCGCTATGCGGCATTGGTTCCTGTGGCAAGTACGGGAGTTTTGGATGGTACGGCAGCCTGCAGTCTGGGAATCAGAACCTACCATTTGGGTGCAGCGGTGGAGAATCCTACCGCTTCATACATGAACCAAGATAATACGGTAGTTACTGCTGGTAGCGGACATATTACGATTAACGGCGTTCCGTATATTCGTTGCAATAGTTCTTTACAATACAACTTCCACGGAGATGCCACTGCTTGCACGGGTACTGCACAGGCAACTCCGGATCCTTGCTACAGCGTAATGCCTTAAGGATACAGGCATGTTGCTTATTGATTTTTCCTTAATATACATAGTTGGTGCACTGGGGATTGGTGCAATAGTGGGGAGTTTCCTTAACGCACTCGTCTTCCGCTTTAATACAGGGCGGGGGATGGGGGGCCGTTCGCGCTGTATGCGCTGTAACCACACCCTGGGCGCTGTAGATCTTGTGCCTGTCTTTTCTTTTCTATTTCTGCGAGGTCGGTGTCAGTACTGTCACGCAAAAATAAGCTTCCAGTATCCGTTGGTGGAACTATCCGCAGCTCTCATTTCGGTCGCAGTGTACTTGGTACACCCTGCTGTAGGTTCGTACGCGTTTTGGCTGTTGGTATGGATGACTCTTCTTTTTGTGGTGGTGTACGATTTGCGCCACACGGTAATCCCATGGTCTGCCTCGATCTTGCTCATGCTTCTTGCCGTTGTTTCGTTGTTTAGCGCTTGGGAGCCTAGTCTGGCGCTGTTTTATCCCTCAATTCTCGAACTGTTGGCGGGTCCGCTGTTGGCGTTGCCTTTATTCTTATTCTCGCTGGTGTCGCAGGGGAGGTGGATGGGGTGGGGGGACAGTGGTCTTGAGTTGAGTTTGGGCTGGTTTTTAGGACTTACTGCGGGTCTTACCGCACTAGTGCTCGCGTTCTGGATCGGCGCGGTTGTGGGCATTGCGCTCATAGTCTTTAAAAAAGGGCTTACAATGAGAAGCGAAGTGCCCTTCGCGCCGTTTCTGGTGCTAGGAGCTTTCATCGCTCATTTCTTTCATGTCGACTTTTTTACAACGCTTCCGCTCCTCTTCTAAGGGTTTTACCGTTATAGAGTTATTAATGGTGGTGGCCATCATTACCATTCTTACGGGTATATTTCTCCTGCAGCAGAGGCAGTTTGATAGTTCTACACTGCTTCGGTCTCTTGCGTACCGTACCGCGCTTACCATACGAGAGGCTCAGACGTACGGAGCTTCGGTGCGTTTTGCAGGAAGCGGCACACAGACACCCGCCCCGGCCTACGGGATTTACATAGCAAACGCATCGCCGATAACGCAGTACGTATTATTTGCCGACTACAACAATAACCGTCAATATGACACCTCTCCTACTCCTGAAGCGGTTGAAACGTTTACCTTAAGCCGCAACTATACCATCAACAGCTTTCATGCGACCACCACCGCGGGCGTTCGCCATACAGCGGGGACGAATATAAACAATCTCACGCTTTTATTTATACGCCCGAGCACTGACGCTTGTTTTGCTACGAGTCAAAGCACAAACGCGTGTGTGAACGGCGCCTCGCCGCCTTTTAGATACAGCTCAGCATATATTGAAATAGAGGCTCCGAGCGGTAAGATTCGCGGCATTACTATTACCTCTACCGGGCAAATATCAGTAGGTAACCCGAGCAACTAATATGCGCACACGAGGATTTACTCTTATCGAGCTCATGGTGTCAGTCACGATATTTATAATCGTGATGACAGTATCGCTTGGCGCGCTGCTGGCTATGTCAGCCTCTGACCGTAAGGCAGAGTCGGTAAAAACTATTATGAACAACTTGAGCTTTGCAATGGAGAGCATGACTCGCACTATCCGCACTGGCTATACCTATGGGTGCGGTACCGGCACGCCGCCTAACAACTGCAATCCGACCGCTTCGCCCCGTCTTAACCTTACGGCGCCTGTGGGCTCCACTCCAACTACTGTTACGTACTGTCTAGGTTCGGTAAGTACAGGAGCTTGCAGCGGCACCACAAATTGTACGGTTGCCGCAGGTTGCAGCATTATGCGGCGTGTTGGAGGAGGCAACCTAGAGCCTCTTACGGCCCCAGAGGTTGAGGTGGAGAACCTGGCTTTTTATGTACAAGGAGCCCTTTCGGGTGACAATACACAGCCTCGTGTCATTATCACGCTCGACGGGTCTGTTATTACTACCGACCTTGCCTCGACCACGTCCTTTGAGCTTCAGACTACGGTAACCCAACGACTGTATGACCAGTAATATGCAACAAACCAATAGAGGTTTTACCTTGGTAGAAACGCTGGTAGCTGTGCTGCTCTTGGTGGTTGCTATTGCAGGGCCGCTTACCGTGGCTTCTCGCGCGTTTAATGCTGCACTGATTGCAAAAGATCAGATCGTTGCATATTACCTCGCGCAAGATGCGATGGAGTATGTACGGTTTGTGCGTGATACAAACTGTCTTGCGGCAGGCACAGCGCAGCCATGCAACACTCCTTCAAGTCCTTGGCTGACTTCACCAACAAGCTTGTCGGCTTGTGTGGGCTCCTCTTGTACGGTTAATAGTATTACCCCTGCTGTTGCGGGTTGCACCCATACCGTCTCAAGTACGTGCGACGTTTTGTATTACAACACTACGTTGAAGCAGTTTACCCACACGGGTCCTGCGAGTGCTACCAACATCCAAACTCGTTTTAAACGAGTGGTGGCGATTACCAGCCCCGTAGCAGGGAATACCAATGAAGCGCTGGTAACCGTAACCGTGTATTGGCGCAACGGTACCAGCGCCGAACGCAATGTAACGCTGAGTGAAAATATCTATAACTGGCAATGATATGACAAAAGACTTTCAGCGCGGCTTCACCATATTTTTTGCGGTCCTCGTAGGCTCGCTTGCGCTTGCGATAGGCCTCTCCATTTACGAACTTCTTATCCGCGAGCTCGAGCTCTCGCAAGTGGCCAAGCAGTCTCAATTTGCAATCTACGCGGCAGATGCCGGGGCCGAGTGTGCGCTGTATTGGGATAGCCGGTATAACGGCACCGGAAGTGCCTTCTCGACCTCGACAACTTTTGCCGACGTTAATTCAGGTGTCACGTGCGCCACGCTTTCAACGGGGGCAACCTATGACATTGCTGCCGATGGATGGAATACGGCTATAACAGGACTCTCTAATGTAAACAATCCGCCCACCCTTAGGTCTGCGTCAGAGCTTCCCGCAACCGCTTGGCCTGGTTGGCACAAGTTAGAAGACAGCAACTCGGCCACTACTACCTTTTTACTATTGTTGGGCAACCCTCCCGTGTACACCAGTCCTTGTGCAAAGGTGCAGGTTGTTAAGAGACCAGATTCTCCCGGAGAGCCGCCGCGCACGACTATTACCTCCCGCGGATACAACACCTGCGCCGATACAGGGCTGGTGAGGGTTGAACGCGCGTTCCAAGTAAGCTATTAAATAGGGATGGCGGCCCCTAAAA
>CAZXKI010000032.1:0-8268 GCA_964641145.1 uncultured Candidatus Saccharibacteria bacterium
AGCCTCTCGCTAGTCTAAAGGTTGTTATTACTGGCGCAGGCGCCGCTGGCACCGCTATAGCTAAACTCTTTCTGCTCGCAGGGATTAAAGACATTATTTTGCTCGACAGCAAGGGGGTTATTGTGCGGGGAAGGGGGAATTTGAATGAGCATAAAGAAGAGCTGGCGGATATTACAAACCCTCGAGGAGTCTCTGGCGGCTTGTATGATGCCATGCGTGGCGCAGATGCAGTCGTGGGGGTTTCGGGCCCTGGCATTATCAAAGCAGAGCATATAGAACGCATGGGCAAGGGGCCGATAGTGTTTGGTCTCGCTAACCCTATTCCGGAAATTATGCCGGACGAAGCTAAGAAAGCCGGGGCAAAAGTGATAGCTACGGGCCGCTCGGACTTCCCGAACCAAATCAACAATTCTTTAGTGTTTCCAGGAGTGTTTCGCGGAGCGCTCGACCATGGCGTTAAGAAAATTACTGATGAGATGAAGCTGCAGGCTGCAAAAAACCTGGCCGCATTGGTAAAGAAGCCTACCGCAGAAAAAATTGTGCCCACACCTTTTGAAAAAGGGGTGGCGCAGGCGGTTGCTAGGGCTATTAAATAAATGTAGGCCACAGCGCGCGAACGCGCTGTGGCCCGGTTTGTCTAGTGCTTGAGCGTCTTCAGATATTCACTTGCGTCGGCGCGTATGCCCTCTTCGCTCAAGATGCTTGCCTCGTGCGTTGAAAGGTCAAGCTTGCTCGGCTTGCGATATACCGTAGTACGCGCGCTCGGTTTCCTAGGCTGCTCTGCTCTTCCCACTTGTTTGGAAGGGCCGACCGGCTCAGGAAGCTGATTCTCTGTATGCACTGTTTCACCTTTCTTCATCACTACTCACAGAACTTTGCCCCACATAAATCTAACCTATTCGTACATTTTTGTCAATATCCTTAATCGTAAGAAGAAGAAAATAAGCCCGTCTCCACTCTATACAGGGCGTATTACACATAAACAAAATCAACATTATGAACATTCTTACGAGTTCTGCTGTCCGTCCGGCCCTTGCCCTTGGTCTTATTGCGGCTATTGCACTCACGCCGATGGTAGGTTTTGCTAAAAACGATTCAAACCAAGACAAAAAAGAGGATCGCTCTTCAATCTCTTCGTCCAATCAGGTTTCTGTAGCTATTAATAATGGCGGCCGCACTTCCGTAACAGGTGCAAAAGTAACATCAGTGTCTAGCGATACGGTGGTTGCTAATGTGGTGTGGGGCTCGGCTACGCTGACTTTTACTATCAAAGTATCAAGCTCGACCTCTATCAAAGACGCGCACGGCAAGAACAATATGCCGATCTCGCAGATTGCAGTAGGGGATACAGTAAACTTTAGTGGCCCACTCAACACCTCCACTTCGGGTCTTACCGTTAACGCAACCCAAATTAAGGACATAACGCGCAACAATACTCAGAATCCTAAGCCGCAGACCCATGTGTTTGAAGGCAAACTTCAGTCGTCTATCGGCGCCACCTCTCTCCCTACATCATTTTCGCTGATGATCGACTCAGTGGTTCACACGGTGCAGGTACCGGTTAATGCCCTTGTCTTGGCTAAGAACTGGACCGCAACCAACCTCGGCTCGTTTGTGGCCGGCGACACAGTCCGAGTGTTCGGCTCACTGCAGACCTCTACCTCGACTGTTATAGACGCGCTGGTTGTTCGCAACGCAAGCCGTTAAACCAAATAGTCAAAAAAGACTGAAAACGTTAGTATATAAGACGGATGAAAGGGGGCAGCCCTTCATCCGTCTTTATACATGGGAGATCACCGAAAAGCGTTCGAGGAAGCCTATAATCGTTACAGTGACGAGCTATTTCGCCACTCGAGTATGCGCCTGCCTGACCGGGACCGTGCCCTTGAGTTGACTCAGGAGTGTTTCTTAAAGACCTGGGAATATGTCGAAAAAGGGAATACGGTTGATGACTTTCGTCCGTTCTTGTACCGGACGCTGCGCAACCTCATCATTGACGAGTATCGCCGTAAGAAGTCGCGCTCGCTTGAGAGCATGCTGGAGGGCAGTGAAGAGACCGATATAGAGTCACTGATGCCTGCAGATGAAAGCAATACACTCGAAGCCGCTATTGACCGCTTTGAGGGGAAACGCGCACTTCAAGCACTGAAAGAACTCCCGGATCTTTATAGGGAAGTACTCTCGCTACGGTATGTAGAAAGCCTTTCTCCTAAAGAAATTGCTGAGTACATTGGAGAAAGTGAAAATGCCGTTTCGGTACGCATCCACCGTGGGCTCAAGAAGCTCAAATCCCTGCTCGAAGCTCAACCTTCATAAACCATGAATCCGCTCAATAATTTAAAAAATGAAGCACAGCAGATACGCCTCTCGGAAAACGAGAAGGCTTCTATGCGCGCACATATTTTTGGCGCACCGTCGCCGGTTGTACTCCAGAAGAGTCCGTATATAACGGTTTCGCACTACCACTGGTTTTCTGCACGCTTTATGACCGCTATGGCAGCGGTCATGATCGTGGTTTTAGGAGGCGGCACGGTGTATGCCGCGCAGGGCGCTTTGCCTGGCGATACGCTGTATACCGTTAAGGTGAGCGTGGCAGAGCCCGTGCGCGCCGCGCTCGCGTTTTCTGACGAAGCAAAGCTCTCGGTACATACCGACATTGCGGAAGAGCGTCTAGAAGAAGCGCAGTCTCTTGCTGCGGAAGGAAGGCTTTCAGTACAAGCTGCCGCTCAAATTGAATCCAGTCTTGAGACTCATGTGGCAGAAGTTGAGACACTTGTCCTTAAGGTGGAGGAAATGAACCCTGATGTTGCTGCTGAAGTCTCAGCAACACTTGAGTCTGCGCTCGCGGTAAACAGCGCCATCCTCGCTTCTTTAGGAGATGAGAGTGATGACAGTGACACGAAGCAGAATTCGCGTTTGATTGCCAGCAGAGCTCAGTCACGCATTGCCTATGCGCGCAGTGGGGGAGAGGTAAGTGGTGGAACTCAAACGATGGCCATGATGGCACCTGGGGCGGAGGTAGCCGAGCCGGCGTTGTTTATGGCTACGAGCGTGTCTGACACTGCCACTGTTACTCCAAAGAACGCAAAGATGGCCCCTGTTCCTGCTTTGTCTGCCACAGCAACTGAAGCTCAGATAAAAGCATCAGCTCAAATGGAGAAAAAGGCAGAGAAATCGGTAAGTGATATCAAGAATACTTTTGTTAAAGTGCAAAGTTCGCTTGAAGCCAATTCTGCAGCCCGTATCAAACTCGAACTCGATTCGCTCGACGAGCGTATGAAGACAGGCGATGAACTTGAGACAATGGGCGACTATACAGCATCGAAAGACCTCTATGTGCAGGTGTACAAAGATGCCATAGCGCTTTCCACCTTCCTTAAAGCAGAGCAGAAATTTAATAAAAAGATTCTCAATACGCTCTTGAATGACCGGTTTGGCGTGCGCGCTCTTGATATCAAAGTTGAAGCGAATGGCGAACTAGAGATAGAAAAAGAGGAGTCAGTAGACAACTCTGTAGAAGGGGAGATAAAGGGGGCAACTACCAGCGACGACCGCGACAGCGGTCATAAAGAGGGTGAGGAGAGAGACGAAGACAGTAAAAAAGAAGAGGGGGGCTCAAAAGGTTCAAGCCTTCCTATCAAGGTAGATCTTGGTTTATAGCCTTTAGTAGTGTAGGGTATTCAGTACTGGAGGCGTGGCTGAGCGGTCGAAAGCAGCAACCTGCTAAGTTGTTGACCCCGAAAGGGGTCCGAAGGTTCGAATCCTTCCGCCTCCGCAATGGAACTGTCGTTTGTAGATTTCAACATCCTTGAAGGTTCGTTTTGGATAGTGTGCACCTTTTTGTGTGTCGTAGGCTATACGTATTTCCGCGCTCTTCCTAGCGCGTTTTGGTATGTCCTCGGTGCACTTTTTGTGCTTTTTGCAGCCTCCGACTACATCGAGGCATATTTTCAGCTCTATTTCCTGACGTCGGAGGGGCAATGGCTTCTCGTATGGAAAATTCTCTGCTTGGCTGGTTTTGCACTCTGCTTGTGTTGGTATATAAAGGTGCGGTTTAAAAAATAGCCGTATACTTAATAGGTATGGAAAAAATAAAAGTTGAACATCACAGCTTTTTGGGCGGTTTGTGGTTTGCGGGGTGGCTTTTTACAATCGGGTTTCTTGGGCTCGGGTTTTGGAAGGGAGTACTCGCGCTTATTCTGTGGCCTTACTACATAGGTATTTACGTCGCTCCGTTAGTGGGGCGCTAGAGGTTACGAGTGTGCCAGGGCAACTAGGTGAACACGCGCCGCGCCTGCTTTAAGCAGTGCGCGGCGCGCTTCGTCGAGTGTGGCGCCTGTAGTGGTGACATCATCCACTACCACGCACACCCGCTTAGTTACTTGCTCAGGGCGCGTGACCTGCATTGAACTATGCACATTTTTAAGGCGCTTGTGCCGCTCAAGCCCTTGTTGAGATCGGGTGTCCATTATTTTTTCTAATATGTACGGCCCGTATTCAAAAGCGCTGCCGGTGTACTGAAGAGCTTCTTGGCACAGTATCTCTGTTTGGTTATGCCCGCGTCTTTTCTTGCGGTTTTTGTGCATGGGTATCGGTATAAGCAGGGGAATGCCTAGCTCCTCCGCTGCTATTGCAAGTAGCTGTTCGTACAGCAGTTCCCCTGCGAGGTTGGTTGCGCGCTTGTTGGCATGGTATTTGAGTTCCCACACTAGCGCTGTCACGCGTGGGTCGTGGTAGGGCAGCATGCCCGTGTGTGGGTCAACTAATCGTTGCAGTGTTGTAAGGGTTACAGAACGTACTATGAGGTCCGTATTCCGCGGGGGCAGGAGGGCGTCAAAAAGTGATGCAATAATAGACACGTTTATAGGTGTTTCAATGATATAATAAACAACTAATGGCGTTCTCGTTCTCATCATTGTTTTCTAAAACGTCGAAGAGTGTGCTTGGTGTGGATATAGGCACCTCTTCTATCAAGATAGTACAGCTGCGTCGAGAGCGCGGGCGTGTGCTCCTTGAGACTTATGGCGCTATTGCGCTCGGACCCTATGCTGGCGTGGAGATAGGACGCGCCACTTCGCTTCCTGCAGATAAAATTGCCGAAGCGCTTAAAGATGTGATTCGGGAGGCAAATGTAACTACAGCAGATGCCGCTATCTCTATTCCGTATTCTTCCAGTCTCATTTCAATTGTTAAGTTGCCCAAGGCGGTTGAGAAACAGCTTGCCCAGGTTGTACCTATAGAGGCGCGCAAATACATCCCGGTGCCTATTAACGAAGTCATGCTCGACTGGTTTGTGGTGTCTGGAGGCAGCCATACCGCCGCAGACGCAGACAAGATAGAGGTGCTTTTGGTGGCTATTCATAACGACACTATCGCCAAATTTAAGAATATTAGTAACGATGCCACGCTCCAGTCGGCTTTTTTTGAAATAGAGGTATTTAGCGCTGTTCGCGCAGCCCTTGAACACGGCCTTGCGCCAGTGGCGGTAGTGGATATGGGGGCTGCTACGACTAAGTTCTATGTGGTAGAACGAGGGCTGATTCGCGAAAGCCACATTA
Source organism: uncultured Candidatus Saccharibacteria bacterium (assembly GCA_964641145.1). GTDB lineage: Bacteria > Patescibacteriota > Minisyncoccia > Phycocordibacterales > SBAW01 > GWA1-54-10. Next base: position 5,559 of record CAZXKI010000032.1, read on the forward strand.
TTAACCGTGGCGCGCAGGATCTCACGCTCGCAGCCTCGCGGGGCCTTAATATCTCTATAGCTCAAGCAGAGGAGCGTAAACGGAAAGTGGGGCTCATGACTAACCCTCCGCCGGAACTTGCCCCAGCTGTTCAGTCTTTTGAACTAACCCTCTCGCCGCTAATCTCTGAGATCTCACGTACCATTAGCGGGTATGAGCAGCGCACTAATCAAACCCTTTCAGGGCTGGTATTAACAGGTGGGGGGGCAACCTTGCGCGGATTTTTAGAGTACGCTCAGCCTAAAATCCAGACCGAGATTCGCCTCGCAGACCCTTTTGGCAAGACGCAAGCACCAGCGTTTCTTGAGAAAATCCTTAAAGAGACAGGGCCGGAGTTCTCTGTTGCAGTGGGGTTGGCACTGCGCCGCTTGCAGGAGGTGGGGTAGTTGTTGATACACGCCCTAGCGCATTTTTTATCGAGCTATACTGTTAACTAAATGGATCCTCAGGTTTCAACGTCTTTTATTCCCAAAAAACCGCTTACGGGAGAGCGTCCCCGTGCGAGTGGTTTCGGCTTTATAGTCCTTATCGCTATCCTTCTTTTTATAGCGTCAGGCGCAGCGGCTGGCGGCGTATTCGTGTACGGCAAGGTTCTTGAGGGCCAGCTTACTTCCAAGAAGAACCAGCTTGAGCAGGCACAGAGCGCTTACGATCCAGGTGTTATTGAAGATCTGGTGCGCCTCGATGCGCGTATGAACCAAGGACGCGGGCTGTTGAGTAAACATATTGCTCCCTCCTCAATCTTTATGCTGCTTGCTGAACAGACGCTTGAAGATGTTCAATTTACGAGTTTCTCCTACACTATTAATGAAGCGGGAGGTGCAGAGATAGAAATGAAAGGTCGTGCTAAAGACTTTTCGACCGTTGCACTCCAGTCTGACCAGTTTGGGTCAAATAAGATGCTTCGAGAGATTGTATTTTCTGGCATTGCCATTGGCGACACGGGGGGCGTGAGCTTCAACGTATCGGCCGTTATTGATAACCCGAATCTTCTCTATAGCAAGCATCTCAACCAGAGCATCTTTGTCCCTCCAGCCACCACCACGCAGTCGGCAGTTAATACGACGTCTGCCAGCTCTACTTCGGCAAGCACCACACCAGGTATATGACACGATTTATTACACCTCTCATATTAGTGGCCCTTGCTGTAGCTCTTTTTGTGCTGTACACCGACCCTGCGTACCAGGGTACTAAGGAGGTAAAGGCACAAGTGGACTCTTACGACAATGCTCTGACCAAGTCTCAGGAACTTCGCCGGGTGCGCGACCAGCTGATTTCGAAGCGCAACGCCCTGCGTGTTGAAGACCTTCAGAAACTTGAAAAAGTCTTGCCGGACAATGTGGACAATATTCGCCTTATTATTGACATAGATAATATTGCAACACGCCGCGGCCTACCGCTGCGCAATGTACAGCTCGGAGAGATTTCTGACTCTGCTGTGGCGCGAGACCCTCTTGCAGTAGGGGATTCCGGAAATCCGGTAGGTTCTGTGACGCTTACATTTTCTGTTTCTGCCACGTATGAAGACTTCTTGTTGCTCCTTGCAGATCTTGAGCACAGCTTGCGTATTGTGGACATAGAGAATATCTCTTTTGATGTGAAGGATACCGAAACCAACGATTACACCATAACTATCCGCACCTATTGGCTTCGCTAATACATAACACGTATGCAACTTTTCAAAGATAAAAAGACGCTAATATATGGGGGCATTCTCACAATACTTCTTGTGGTTGCGTACTACGTGATGTTTGCAGGGAACGATAGCGGGCCGGTCATCACCTCTACCGCCGATGACCCCAATGCTGCTGTCTCACAGAATTTACTTCTCACCCTAAACAGCCTCAACGTCATCAAGCTCGATGAAACAGTGTTTAGTGACCCTGTGTTTGTCTCCCTTTCCGATTTTGGTGTAATTATCCCGGCGCAGCCTATTGGCCGCCGCAATCCGTTCGCTCCTATCTAACATGCCATGGACTTACTGCAGCTTTTAAGCGACAAGGGGGTCGTTGATAGTACGCGCCTCTCCGAACTTCAGGCCGAAATAGCAAAACCGGGCGTGGTGCCTGAGGCGGCGCTGCAAAAAGCAGGCGTTTCGCTGAAGGATATACTCGCGGCTAAAGGGGAATATTACGGCCTTCCCACGCGGGAATTGGGGGAAGGAGGGGTACCTTTTGATATTTTGCGCTTTGTGCCTGAAGAGTCGGCACGTCACTATCGTTTTGCCCCGCTTGCGGTACAAGACGGCGTGCTTGAGGTGGGGGTCACCGACCCAGACAACCTGGAGGCGCGTGATGCACTTACCTTTATTTCTGCAAAAGTAGGCATGCCTTACAAAGTCTTTCTTATCTCTGATACAGATTTTGAAAAACTACTCACCCTGTATAAGGGCCTCTCAGGAGAAGTGGGGAAGGCACTAGGCGAGCTCGAAACCGAGCTTACGATGGAGGCGCAGGAAGTTGATAAGAAGGGGAATAAAAAATCTCTTGCCTTAGAGGATGACCTGATTACTGAGACTGAAACAGACGCTATTACCGAAGACGCGCCAGTTACCAAGATCGTGGCAACTACGTTGCGCCATGCGGCAGAGCAGCGCGCATCCGACATTCACATAGAACCTTTGGTAGACCAAACCCGCGTGCGCTTTCGTATCGACGGCGTGCTGATCACT
>CAZXKI010000033.1:0-8095 GCA_964641145.1 uncultured Candidatus Saccharibacteria bacterium
GTTTTTTGGCGATTACGCTCAGAACTGGATTAAGCGCATAGTGCTGGACCAGAACGGCAACTTCGTTTCTGTCCAAAACTTTATGGATGATCCTGACGGCCCGGTTGATATTACTACCGGCCCTGATGGCAATATCTACTATCTCTCTATTTATACTGGAGAGCTGAACCGCATTACCCATACGACGGGCAACCGCCGTCCCGTTGTTGAGGTTGCAGGTAATCCGACCTCTGGTCTTACGCCGCTTCAGGTGTCGTTTACGAGCGCTGGCTCATATGATCCTGACAACGATGTGCTGACCTACGAATGGAACTTTGACGATGGTTCAGTTTCAAATGCGGCAAATCCATCGCACACCTTTGCTACCAACGGTACATACCATGTGGTGCTTAAGCTTACTGATGCGCACGGCTCGTCAGCATCAAAGACGATTACAATTACTGCTGGCAATCAGGCGCCGACCGCGTCTATTACGAGCCCAGCGTCTGGTTCACTCTATACGCCGAATGATGTTATCCAGCTCAATGGTACGGGTGTCGATAGCGAAGACGGCGTTCTTCCAGCCTCTGCATTTCATTGGCAGGTAATTCTCCACCACAATACACACACGCACATTGAGCAGGATTTTACTAATACGAAGAATCCGTGGTTTATCGCGCCTGACCATAGTTCAGCAGACGTCTATACAGAGATTATTCTCACGGTAACGGACTCAGCAGGTCTTACAAGCACCGCAAGCACCAACCTATATCTCAACAATGGCGCGGGCATTCAGGGAAATCTAATTCAGAACCCATCGGTAGAAATTCCGGCGGATGGCCCGGGAGGAAATCCGCTCAATTGGCTCCGCGGCAACTTTGGCCTTAACAATCCGACCTTTACGTATCCCGTTACCGGCTTTGAAGGCTCTAAGGGTCTCCAGGTCAGTATGGATTATCACGTAGATGGAAACGCAAAGTGGTACTTCAGCCCTATTAGTGTGACTCCGGGAGAGCAATATGTATATACAGAATATTACACCTCTACAGTAGTTACTTCCATTTACGCTCAACTCGGTCTTTCTAATGGTACGTATCAGTATGTAGATCTTGGCGCTGTTCCCGCAGTATCTACACCAACGAAAATTGAAAGAACCATCACTATTCCAGCAGGAGTAAATGTGCTTACTGTCTGGCATGAAATCTACTCAGTCGGCTCACTTACAACCGACAACTTTTCCCTTACCCACGTTGGTAACAATGTAGATACTACTGCACCTCTGCTAGTTATTGATTCTCCTGTTGAGGGAGCAGCCGTAAGCACCACTACAATGGTTGCGGTAACAGCGGGGGATTCGGGAGGTGTTGCCGGTGTGACTCTTATGGTTGACGGCGCTGATGTGGGGGCAGAAGACACGACAGCGCCCTACGAGTTTGCGTGGAATACTACAGCGCTTACCAACGGTGCTCACACTGTTTCTGCCCGCGCACGCGATCTCGCGGGGAATACCGGAACTGCTCCTCAGATTACGGTTACCGTATCAAATCAAGCAACGCCGACAAATCTTATAAACAATGGTGACATGGAGATTCAGAATGGCACTATGCCAGAAGGCTGGACTCAGGGCGGCTGGGGTAACCATACCCGCTCATACCAATATCCCGTTACCGGCTACAACGGTGGCAAGGCGCTCCGCACCAATATCACCGCATACCCGCCCGCACCAACAGGCACCGGCGATGCAAAATGGGCATTTACAAAAATTGCAGTAACGCCGGGCACAGAGTACACCTACTCTGACCACTACCGTTCTAACACTATTTCCGACATTATCGGTCAGTACACGCTTGCCGATGGCAGCTTCCACTACTTTGGCCTTGTAAAAGAAATCCAGCCCTCAACAACCTGGAACACGGCTTCGCATACCTTTACGCCGCCGGCTAATGCTACTCATGTCACGTTCTTCCATCTCATCAGTGCAGTTGGCTATATTGAAATCGACGACGCTCAAATGTATGTCTCTGGTTCCGGCACTCCTTCAGAAACCAATACGCCAATCGTTGAGATTACAAATCCACTCGCAGGCCAGACTATACACGGCACGGTGGGGGTTACGGCGTCTTCCACCGACGACACGGCAGTTACCTACATCTTCTACGCAGTTGATGGCATACCAGTAACAGGTCAGATCCACGACGCGCCGTATCTCTTTAATTTTGACACTACCACGGTGTCAAATGGTCCGCACACTATTAAGGCGACTACTCATGATCCGTCCGGGAACAATTCAACGCACACCATCACTGTTACGGTAGACAACACGCCCCAGCCTCCGACGAGTTCAAACCTTATTACCAATCCGTCTCTTGAAGACACGGCAATTTCTGGCGATCCGACTGCCTGGCTTCGGGGCGGGTGGGGTACCAACAACCGTGTCTTTACCTACCCAGTTGCTGGCTCTAGCTCGGCCAAGTCAGCACGTGTAGAAATTACCAGCTACACCAACGGCGACGCTAAGTGGTATTTTGCCGACGTTCCGGTGACTGGTGGCAAGACCTACTCATTCGATCATGCGTATAAAAGCAATACGACCACTGAAGTACTCGTACGCTACACCCTCTCTGGCGGCGCAACACAGTATCAGTTCTTGGGTAACGCACCCGCCTCTGCGTCATGGGCTCAAAGTCATTACTCAATCACGGCCCCTATTAACGCGGTATCGCTCACGGTCTTCCATGTGGTGCATTCAGTTGGATACCTTGAAGTCGATGACTTTGTGCTTGCTGACCCAACCGCTACTGCCGACACTGAAGCACCAACCGTTTCTATCGCATCTCCGGCAGAGGGCGCTACGCTCGCAGGAACCTCTACGATTTCAGTAACAGCGGCAGATAATGTAGGGGTAACTGGCGTAACACTCCTTCTCAACGGCACTCCAGTAGGTGTCGTGGATACCGTGGCTCCGTATGAATTTACGTGGGATACAAAGACAGCTGCAAATGGCTCCCACACCTTGAGTGCACGCGCAGAAGACCATGCGGGGAACATTACTCCGTCGGTACCAGTAAACGTCGAGGTATATAACTCGGTTTCTATCTCAAACCTTATTGCCAACGCATCGCTCGAGACAGTAGGGACTGGAGGCAACCCCCAAAATTGGGCACGCAGTGCTTGGGGCACGAACACACCTGTCTTTACGTACCCAGTGGCTGGTATAGATGGTGTTAAAGCTGCACGTATTGAACTCACCAGTTACACCAACGGCGACGCTAAGTGGTATTTTGCCGACGTTCCGGTAACAGCAGGCAAGACCTATACCTTTAGACACAAATATAAATCAAATGTAGCAACTAACCTTACTATCCGTTTTACCAAAGCAGATGGCAGCGTTACCTACATCGGTCTCAACAATCCTCCAGCTTCTGCAGAGTGGGTAGCAGATGCGCATACGATAGTTATTCCATCGGGAGTGGTTTCCATGACTCTTTTCCACATTGTTAATAAGGTTGGCTGGCTTGAGGTTGATGACTACGCGCTCACGCCTGGTCTTGAAGGCACTTTCAGTGCGGGTATGATCTCCCTTACCTTCGACGACGGTTGGTATTCACATTACAGCCAGGCCTACCCGATCCTTAACTCAGGCAACCTTAAGGGCGTTTTCTATATCACCAGCAATGAAGTGTTGCAGGGAGGTTCTGATGAACTTATCTCAAACCCATCATTCGAGTCCGTGGATACCGGCAGTAATCCTCAGGACTGGTCTCGTGGTAACTGGGGCACTAACAGCACTGTATTTACATTCCCAGTAGGGGGTGTGAGTGGCGTAAATGCTGCACAGATAGAAATGTCCAGTTACACCAATGGCGACGCTAAGTGGTTCTTTGCGGACGTTCCAGTGGTTGAGGGTCGTACTTACATCATTTCCGATCAATATAAAACAACTGCACCGTCAGAAGCTCTTATGCGCTACACCATGAGCAATGGCACAACGCAGTATGTATTCTTGGCCTGGCTTCCTTCGACTAACGGCAACTGGGAAACTCTCACCCGTACGATTGCACCGCCAGCAGGAGCAGTTTCTATGACCATGTTCCACTCTCTCGCGGCAGTTGGCTCACTCACCGTTGATAACTACTCGCTCAAGATCGGGCAGACCTTTATGAGTCAATCCCAAGTTCTTGAAATGGAGGCAGCTGGTCACGAGATAGGCGGGCACACCAAAACACATGCACACCTTCCGCTTCTTACACAGGAGGAACAGATAGATGAAATTGTAAATTCGCGCACGGATATTCTTGGCATGGGCGTTAATTCAGTCACTACAATCGCCTATCCGTACGGAGAGTATGATCAGAATGTCCAAAATGTCACTCGTAATGGTGGCTACATTGCCGCACGCGGCGTTGAGCGCGGTTACAACACCAAGACAACCGATAAGTATGCGCTTAAAATTCAGCAGATAAATACCACCACGACTATAGAAGATGTTCAGGGTTGGGTAGAGCAGGCAATGGCCGACAAGACTTGGCTCATTCTGATGTTCCACCAGATAGATACAGATTTGTCTATAGATCCGCTTACCGCTACACCCGCGTTTCTTCAGAGTGTTGTGGATTACGTAAAATCTGTGCCAATTAACGTTATTACTGTTCAAGAAGGCGTTGCATCAATGAATTAGATTATTGTCTAGGGTTGTCAGTTTTTCACCAATAGGAGATTATCAATAGGTGATACAGAAATTACTGATTACGGTAGGATTTATTGGTATTGTGTTCGGATTATTCAGTAGCGCAGATAAAGCCCTGGGAGTCGAAACACCGCAGACGTTCACGCAGCAGCAGGCAACCGTTCAGTGTGTAAATGGTTTTCCGCAGGTCAGCTTGTCATGGGCTCCGGTAGACAAAGCCCTCTATTACAAAATTCAGCGAAAGAATGTAGCAAGTGCTCCATGGTCTGGGATTCTTGATAGTCAGATCAAGACGACATCGCACGTAGATAAACGCTTTAAGAGCGACTACGGCGCCATGACGTTCTACTACAGAATTATTGCGCAGAAAGAAGGAAGTCTGGTTTATTCGACTGAGGTGTCTGTTGCTGTGCCTGAGTGCAGAACAAAACCTGCACCTGCACCAACGACACCGGCACCAGTGGCAACAACTACACCCACTACTAAGCCGGCGACTACAACACCTGTCGTTAAGCCAACACCAGTAGCAACAACTACGCCACCAACAACGGCAACTTCAACTGCTACAACGACACCGACTAAGCCGCCAGTAACTCCGGTAGCAACGTCATCGCCGTCAGTAGCAACCAGCACTACCGGCAAAATGCCGGCAGGAATGAAGTGGGGCGCGTATACGGGCTGGCACGCCTACTCTATGACCGAGTTCGAGGCGCTTACCAAAAAGAAGCCTGATATGGAAATGGTGTTCGTGCACTGGGGCAATGAAACTACGTTCCCTTCATACTATGCGGGGCGCATCCGCGATCAAGGGAGAACCATGGTGCTATTCTGGGAAGCGAGCGACTTTAAGCGCGACGCATTCTCTCAACCTGAATATTCGTACGACTCTGTGCTTGCCGGCAATCTCGACAGTTACTTTAAAACGTTTGCCGAGGGCGCTAAGGCGTACGGTGGTCCGGTCATCCTTATTCCGTACTCGGAGTTTAATGGCAACTGGTATCCATGGGGCCTAACTATCGGAACAAACACGGCAGAAAAACATAAAGCTGCGTATCGCTACATCCGCAAGTTCTTTACGGATGTGCCAAACGTAAAGTTTGGCTGGGCGCCAAATGCAGGCTCGGTGCCAAACACGCCGGCTAACCAGTTTGAACTGGCTTACCCTGGCGACGATGTCGTGGACTATGTGGGCGTTGATGCCTTTAACTTCGGGGGCGGCACGGAGGAACGGTCGCCCTCGCAATTGCTCGATGGTCCTCTTGCTAAACTTAAGACATACAAAAAGCCAATCTACCTCTTCTCGGTGGCGTCAGCTGCAGGTACAGGTAAAGCTGCATGGATTAAGGACTTCCTTACGGTACAGCTCTACAAACACCCTGAAGTAAAGGGATGGCTCTGGTTCAACCAGAACAAAGAGCGCGATTGGCGGGTTAATTCAGACGAAGCCTCGCTTGCAGCGTTTGTCTCTGCGCTTCCATAAGGTGTTATTCCAAGAGACTTCCGTCTCATACAAAACCCGCGCCGTAGAGCGCGGGTTTTTGTTAGGAGAGTAAAGAGGTGAGCTTAGGGAAGCTGGGGCATCGGGATATCGAGCGCTGCGCAGTGGATCTTGTTGATCATGCGCTTTGTCGTTTTGTACACGTACCCAGTCGGAGTCTTGTCTGACATAAGGCCAAACGGGATCCACGGAGCGAGAACTTCTGATGCGTACTTAATCTGGAACTGCTCTACGGCTGCGTTAGTATCTGAACCAAAGACGCCGGTTATCGGGAGCGTAAGGCCGAGCTCTTTGTTAAGGAAAATTTGGAGCTTTACCACTTCGGCAAGGTCGTTGTTTTTACCAAGACCCATGTAGCTCGTGATAAGCGGGTCAGCGCACACTTCGTCGGTGCTGGCGCCCAAGACGAGGCCGCCCATAGAACCACCGCCGCTCAAGCCGCCACCGCCAGAAGGCGAGCTGCCGCCACCGTTGTTCTCGGTGTTGCCGCCATTGTTCTCATTTTCATTACCGCCACCTTCTCCGTTGTCAGCAGGGGTGCATTCTTCTTCTGATAGTTGAATGCCTGCATCGTTCGGACACACGTCGTCTGCGTTGCATGGGCCGTTTTCTTGTACTCCAGGATCAGTTTGCTCATTGGTGCAAGCATCTACAGGCTCTTCGCTGTCCTCGCAACGTTCAGGAAGGGGCAAATTAAGCTCTGTAAAGACAAAGCATGCAATCCCCTCTGCATTAAGGTTCTCGCACGTAGCTCCGTTCCAGACACCCCCTGCGTCTTCGCAGACGGACTCTGGTGTACCAACCTGTGCTGAAGACAGCGCAGGCATAAGCACTACCACTGCTGCAGCGATAAGCGCGAGCACTGCAACTACGCCTACTATTTTCTTAATAACACGTGTCGTACTGATATCGGCAAAAAACATCATAAGCTTTTCTAGTCAACTGCTAAATCTATGCGAGTTCGATATAGCACAGCACACAGGAAAATCCAAAAGGTTTTTTACTTTTGGTATGTTGCGTGCGCATTGTCAACTCACGTGTTGTAGTGGTAACTTTGCCTTCATGCGTGTTTGTTATACTTAGTGCATATGAACCACAATATAAAAGGCACAGGGTTAAGTGTTACCGATGAGCTGCGCAGCTATGCGGAAAAAAAGCTTGCAGGTGCTGACAAGTTTGTGGCCAAAGACCCAACGGCTCATGCCGACATAGAGCTTGAGTACGCCCAAGCTCGCAACGGCAGCAAGTACCGCGCTGAGTTTAATCTCTCTGCAGCAGGCGGGCTGTACCGCGCAGAAGAGTGGGGGAGCACGATGCACGAGGCTATTGACCTGGCGACCAGCGTGCTCGAGCGCGAACTCCGCCAAACCAAAAAGAAGCATCAGCACTTGGTGCGCCGGGGCGCGGGTGCTATCAAAGACATGGTGCGCGGTCTGCGTGATCGGTTTTAGAGACCCCTCACAAACTCCTTATAGTCCATCTCTTTTTTGCCCTCGGGGATTACTCGAAGTAGTTCTAGTGTGCCGTCTTTTATGTCGGCCTCGGTGATGATTACCCGTTTACCGTGTTCGTCCATATAAAACGCACGCGGGTTCTTGTCGAACGCCCGGATCTTAAGCAGCTGCGCGCGAGGGTCGCCTGCAAGGTCAATGCGTGCGTCGTCCGAGCTGAACTTTTTTGTAAATGTAGCCTTACTTGCATCTTGCGGCTCTGAAGTTATTGAGCCCTTGAGCCACTCGGGGAGGATTTCTGCAAGCAGGTTGCCGCCCTCGGTCGCGAGCAGGTCTTCAAACAAAGAACCTTTCGGAGGCCACTCCTTTTCCTCAAGCTCGATGCGCGCTTGGGCTACAACCGGGCCCGCATCCATCTGCTCGCTCATCTGCATGACCGAGACGCCGGTTGAACGTTCGTCTGCAAGAATGGCAGAGAGG
>CAZXKI010000034.1:0-7973 GCA_964641145.1 uncultured Candidatus Saccharibacteria bacterium
CCCTGCCGAATTTGATACCGATCAGTTTGAAGGCCGCATAGAAAGACCGCTGTCTCAGCGGGCGCATCTGGTGGCCGGCGGGCTCATAGTCACTCTTATGCTCGGCTATGGGTATCAAGCGCTCAATCTCCAGATAGTGCATGGCGCCACGTATGCAAAGCAGGCTGCAGAAAATAAACTTGAAGAGACGCTGGTGTTTGCCGACCGCGGCCTTATCACTGACCGTAACGGAACCGAGCTTGCGTATAACGTTCGCGCCAATACCGAAGATGAGTTTGCTGAGCGCGTGTACGCAACCCTTCGCGGCAGTGCTCATATAGTAGGGTATGCCAAAGCGCCTACTAAAGATGCTGCCGGTAATTACTATCGCACCTCATTTTCAGGCATTGAAGGAGTGGAAAAAGTGTACGACGAAGCGCTTGCCGGCAAAAACGGTACCCGCCTTACCGAGACCGACGCCAAAGGCAACGTCATTTCAGAAAGCGCGCAGAGGGCGCCCGTAACAGGAAGCACAGTTACGCTCTCTATTGATGCAGAGGTTACGCAGGCATTGTATGACGCTATAGCAAAGCGCGCGCAGGAGTCGAAGTATCAAGGCGGTGCCGGCGTCATTATGGATGTGAAAACCGGTGAGCTGCTGGCCATGACGAGCTATCCAGAATATTCACCCCAAGACATGCTGCACGGCCGTGAGGAAGCGCTTTCAGAGCTATTAAACGACACGCGCCAGCCTTTTCTTAACCGCGCCGTCTCTGGGTTGTATGCGCCGGGCTCGATTGTGAAGCCGGTGGTAGCCCTCGCCGCGCTTTCAGAGGGGATTATCAGCGAGCACAAGCAAATATTAAGTACCGGCTCTATCTCGATCCCAAACCCTTATAACCCCAATTTACCCTCAGTATTTAAAGACTGGAAAGCGCATGGGCTTACTGACATGCGCCGCGCTATCGCGGTCTCGTCTGACGTTTACTTTTACGCCATTGGCGGTGGGTACAAAGACCAGAAGGGGTTGGGTATTGCAACTATTGACCGCTACCTGCAGTTTTTTGGCATGGGAAACCCGACTGGTTTAGAAGGGTTTGTTGAACCGTCGGGCACGATCCCCACGCCAGAGTGGAAAGAAAAGACGTTTAATGGCGACCCGTGGCGCTTGGGCGACACCTACAACACCTCCATCGGGCAATATGGCGTGCAGGTGACGCCGCTGCAGATGGCACGCATGACCGCTGCTATTGCCAACGACGGCACGCTGCTTACGCCTACCCTTATTGCCAGCTCAACACCTACATCAACGCGCCTGCCGTTTACCGCGCACTCCTTTGAGGTAATCAAAGAAGGAATGCATCTGGCTGCAAAGGAGGGAACTGCGGTGTCTGTAAACATGCCGTTTGTAGAGGTGGCGGGGAAAACTGGCACCGCACAGGTAGGCGCCAAAAATGAGTTTATGAATTCTTGGGTCATAGGCTTCTTTCCGTACGAGGCGCCGCGGTATGCCTTTGCGGTGGTGCTGGAGCGTGCTCCTGCCCATACTCCAACAGGCGCTCCGGCCGCTATGAACGAGTTTTTGTGGTGGATGCACCAGAATGCACAGCAATACCTTGATTGACTTTAACCCTATTTCCTGTACACTTTCTCAGACACTTTTTATATGGCAGAAGAACTAATGTCTCGTGAGAAATTCGAGGAACTAACCCGCGAACTCGATGAATTGCGCACTACGCGCCGCAAGGAAGTTGCGGAGCAGCTTGAGTATGCGCGTTCACTTGGCGACCTTTCAGAGAACGCCGAGTACCAGGAAGCTCGCGAAATGCAGGCTGCGGTAGAAGAGCGCATCGGCAAGATCGAGCACGTGCTTAAAAACGCAAAGATTGTTGCAGAAGGCAAGAAGTCTGACAACGTTGGCATGGGTTCAACCGTAACCGTGCAGAAAGTTGGCGGTGACGAAAAGAAGACCTACACGATTGTAGGCGCCGAAGAGTCTGACATGTTTGCCGGCAAGATCTCCTACCACTCGCCCTTGGGCAGCGCACTCTTAAATAAAAAGAAAGGGGATGAATTCTCATTCCACACTCCGAAGGGTTCGCAAAAATACAAGATTCTAAAAGTAGAATAAATCAAAACCGGCGGAACTCTCCGCCGGTCTTTGTTTGCAGCTTCTGACCTAGTCGTGGTCGTCCTCAGCTTTTAACCTTTCCACCTCTTTTCGCAGGTCAGCATACTTCTTGCGATACTTCTCTTCGATCTTAGCCTCTATTTCCGGTGTGATGCGCTTTATATAGTGGCTGCACTGAAGGAGGGCATTGCGAGCCTCTGGGGGCATTTCCGCATAGGTTCGTACCATCTCTGCAAGGGCGCGGTCGGTTTTGAGCAGAGTCTGAACGGAAGGCTTCTTACGGGCCATTTCCTCCCCCTGGGGTTTGCTGTGTAGGCGGTTGATCTACTGCCGGACTTATAACACTTTTTCCAAATCTAGGCTACACTAGACCCATGTTTTGGCTGGACCGCATTTACGGACAAATCGAGGAGTCTCTAAAGAGCAAAATTAAAGAAGGGAAGACTCTTGTTGTGCGAGACGAAAAGACGGCTTCTGGCCGCGTGCACGTAGGTTCTATGCGCGCACTTGCGCTCCATCAGGCTATGGCCGAACGTCTTGGCGAGGCAGGCATTCCGCATATCTTTAAGTTTGAAATCAACGATTTTGACGCGATGGACGGGCTGCCAGTCTACCTAGACAAAGCTGTCTACGAAAAAGAGATGGGCAAGCCGCTCTACAAGATCCCGTCTCCCGACGGCAAAGCAAAGAACTATGCAGAGTATTTTGCAGAAGAGTATATAGAGGCTATTAAAGAAGCTGGCTTTAACCCGGAGTTCTATCGTGCAAGCGAACTTTATTTGAGCGGCAAAATGAATGAGCCAATTCGCATGGCGCTCGACAGTGCCGCAGAGGTGCGTGTTATTTATAAAGAGATATATGGAGGAGATAAGCCAGCCGATTGGTACCCGCTTCTCGTGGTGTGCGAAAACTGCGGCAAACTTGGCACCACCAAAGTTGATAGCTGGGACGGTACAGAAGTTACCTACAATTGTTATCCAACTGCGGTTGAGTGGGCGGTGGGTTGTGGCCATTCAGGAAAGATTTCTCCGTTTGATGGGAATGCAAAGTTCCCTTGGAAGCTTGATTGGGCTGCCAAGTGGAAGGTGGTAGGTGTAGACATTGAGGGTGGGGGTAAAGATCACTACACCAAAGGAGGTGCCAGAGAAGTGGCACGCCATATTTCGGAGCGGGTGTTTAAGTATCCGGAGCCGTTTGGTGTGGCGAACGAGTTTTTCTTGGTGGGCGGCAAAAAGATGTCGTCGAGCAAAGGGGAAGGTATGTCTGCTAAAGACATAGTCGAGCTCGTACCGCAGAAGATCTTTCGCCTCACGCTCTGGGGCAAGGATATAAATCAGCAAATCAACTTTGATCCCGAAGGTGACACTATTCCTGTGCTCTACGACCAGTACGACAAATTAGCAGCAGGATATTGGGCAGGAACCAAGGACGATTACGCACGCCTTTTTGAGTATATCCACCCAGAGCGCAAGATGCCGTCTCCTTCTGAACTGCCACGCTTCTCGCAGGTGGCGTTTATGGTGCAGATGCCGCACATAGACATCTATAAAGAGTTTCCTAAGGCTGACAAGGCCGAGCTCGACGAGCGGGCAAGCTATGCCAAGCGCTGGTTAGAGAAATATGCGCCAGAGAAGTTTGTATTTAAATTGCAGGAAACTACGCCCGAGACGGCGCGCGCGCTTAACGACATACAAAAAGCTGCTATGCGCGAGCTCTTAAACTTTATCGAAGCTGCCCCCGCTATGCCAAAAGGGGAAGAACTGCATAAAAAACTTCACGATATTAAAGACTCGCAGCAGATTGCTCCCGCAGAGTTGTTTGGTGCGATCTATGTAAGCTTTTTGGATAAAAAATCCGGGCCGCAGGCAGGATGGTTTCTTTCATCACTTAAAAAAGAATTTGTAGTACAGCGGCTTAAAGAAGTTAGTGCGTAGAAGTCTATAGAAATAGAAAAGGCCGCGCGGGGGAGAAGGTCCGCGCGGCCTGGTCGTCACTTGCAAAGCGTTTCTTGCATGGCAAGGCCCACTCGCTCAATCGAGCTGGACGCTATCCAGGTTCCGAAAAACGTGGTCAGCAGAACGATCGCACACATGACGACAAACTGTTTGTTAATGCTCATAACACTCTCCTCGTTATGGTGGGTGAATGTTTGAGCCTCCCTGTACTCCCAGTTAAAATGATAGCATAACTGCAATAATATGTCAAGTCCTGCCTGCCGGTCGGCAGGTGTGTATAAGTTCCCTTGGAGTGGGGCAGAGTGGTTGTATACTCTAGTCTAGTGGGATAGAGTGGGAATATGTTGATTGGAGAATATAAGCACACATTAGACTCCAAGAAACGCCTCTCTCTCCCGGCGAAATTCCGCAAGGAAATCGGCGAACAGGTTGTTATTACTCGAGGGCTGGACCAATGTCTCTTTTTGTTCCCTCTGCGGACATGGAATGAGATAGCGGCCAAACTTGAGAAGCTGCCGTTCGGCGAAGCTACCGCACGAGGCATGAGCAGGTTCTTGCTCGCTGGCGCAGTAGAGGTAGAGGTAGATGGCGCAGGCCGTGTACTGATACCAGACTTCCTTAAAGACTTCGCTAAGTTAGGTTCTACGGTAGTACTCGCAGGTGTGTCAGACCGGGTAGAACTCTGGAACGAGGACGCCTGGAGTGACTACAAGCGCCGGATCGAAACCGACGCAGAGCACATGGCTCAAACCCTGGGGGACCTCCGGATACTGTAATTGTTTGTTCTTTTAGAGTACGTTACTACCACTATGATGAATGCTTTGACTTCTACTCGTGTTAAGCCCCATCTCCGTCGAGAGGAGGATGGTTCTGAACGCGAGTGGAATTCAGGGCATACCAAACGAGCACACCAAAGCGTGCTTGTTGCAGAAGTGTTAAGCCTCCTTGCCCCTAAAGATGGGGAAGTAGTAGTTGATGCCACGGCTGGCCAGGGCGGCCACAGCGAAGCGCTGCTTAAAGAGGCCAAGGTGCGTCTTATTGCACTCGACGCGGACCCGACTGCGGTTGAGGCTACCAAGGCCCGCCTGAAGCATTTTGGAGACCGTGTAGAGGTTATTAACACTAACTTCTCGCATCTTGATCAAGCGCTCGCTCAGGCAGGTGTAAAAACGGTGGATGCAGTGCTGTTTGACCTCGGCTGGCGCCAAGAACAGCTTGCGCAGGGTCGCGGGTTCTCGTTCCAGCAGGATGAGCCTTTGATCATGAGCTATGGCGAGACCCCGGCGTCGGGCTTTACTGCTGCAGAGATTCTCAACCAGTGGTCAGAAAAGACCATTGCTGACGTCTTGTTTGGATACGGCGAGGAGCGCTATGCGCGCCGTATTGCTAAGGCGGTAGTGGAGCGTCGTGAGATCCAGCCTATCCAAACTACCTTTGAATTGGTGGAGATTATCCGCGATTCAGTCCCTCGTCATTATCGTCATGGCAAACTGCATGTGGCGACCCGATCGTTCCAGGCACTACGGGTAGCGGTAAATGATGAACTGGGAGTGATCGAAAAGGGCGTAAAGGCAGCATGGAAGCACCTAGCCCCCGGCGGACGAATAGCGGTTATTTCCTTCCACAGCACTGAAGACCGCATAGTAAAAAGACTATTCTTATCCCTCTCGAAAGACGACGGAACCCTGTTAACCAAGAAGCCCATCGTAGGAACCAGAGAAGAAATTAGCCATAACCCTTCGGCCCGCAGCGCAAAACTCCGCGGAATCCAGAAAAACAAATAACTTTATGAAAAGAATCGCAATACAATACAACCCCTATCTGACCAAGCTTGGCGCGCTCTTGGCAGTGGTTATCGCTATTTCAGCCCTTTTATACGGTATCTTCCTGCTTGAGGCAGTAGCTCATACGGCTAAGCGCACGAGTATGGGCCGCGAGATCCGCGAGCTTACCTCGCAGATCGGTATGCTCCAGGCGCAGTCGCTGGCGATGACTCGCGAGATTACTCCTCAACACGCAGCCGATCTTGGTTTTACCGAGCCGGCTACTGTGTCCACAGTATTTGCTACGGAAGCTACCCGCAGTCTTTCTCGTGGTAGTTTTTAAGAGATGCAGAAGCAGAGGTTTGTTACCCGCATACGCGTAACAGTCGTTCTGTGCGTGTTGGCAGCCCTTTTTATCATCGGGCGGCTCTATTACTTGCAGATCATGCAGGGAGATTTATATGCCGCACGAGCCGACTCCCAGCTTACCAAGCCGGTTAATACGCTGTTGCTGCGTGACTCTATTTATTTGAGCGACAAGGCAGGAAACTTGGTGCTTGCGGCCACCCTTGAGGCCGGGGCGACCACTACCTTGCGTCAGCGGTATTACCCCGGAGGCTCACTTGCTGCGCAGGAAATAGGGTTTGTGGGGTACAACGGCGACAAGCTTGAGGGCCGCTACGGGCTCGAGCGCTACTATGAGCAGACACTGGCCCGCGAAGCAGAAGCACTCTACTCAAACTTTTTTGTTGAGCTCTTTGGTGCCGCACAGGCGGTCTTGGGCGGTGAGCCACAGACTGGCGATGTTATTACCACCATAGAGCCTACCGTTCAGGCAGAGCTGGAGCGTACGCTTGAAGCATATGACAAAGAATGGAATCCGCGCCTTACGGGCGGCATCATTATGGATCCTAAAACCGGCGAGATTGTCGGCATGGCAGTTAGTCCAACGTTTGACTTGAATGCCTTTAATAAAGAAAAAGATGCCAGCATTTTTGCTAACCCGCTGGTCGAAAATGTGTACGAGATTGGCTCGATTATTAAACCGCTGACGGTTGCGGCGGGGCTGGATGCGGGCGTTATTACGCCTCAGACCACCTACTACGACACCGGCGAGATCACACTCGACCAGAAGACCATTCGCAACTATGACGGCAAGGCGCGCGGCACCACAGACATGCAGCAGATCTTAAGCCAGTCGCTTAACCTGGGCGCCTCGTTTGTGGCTCAGAAGCTAGGGCCGGAAGGGATGCGCACGTACTTTTTAGATAAATACAAACTTGGGGTAGAAACGGGCATTGACCTGCCGGGCGAGGTGCACGGGCTTATGGCAGGCTTGCAAAGCCCGCGCAAGGTTGAATATTCGACTGCGTCGTTCGGGCAAGGTATCGCTATGTCGCCGATTTCTATCGTGCGGGCGCTCGCTACACTCGCGAACGGGGGAAGGCTGGTGACTCCGCACCTTGCCAAGGCTATACGCTATGACACAGGGTATACACACACGCTAAGCTGGCCCACCGATGAGCAGGTGCTTAAGCCGCAAACCTCGACCCAGATCAGCCGTATGCTCACTGAGGTGGTAGATAAGGCGCTTGCAGACGGCAAGATCAAGATTGAGCGTTATAGCGTGGCGGCAAAAACGGGCACCGCCCAAATTGCCAACCCTAACGGCGGCGGCTACTATGCAGACAGGTTCCTGCACAGTTTCTTTGGCTACTTCCCATCCTATGACGCACGGTTTATTGTCTTCTTGTTTGCGGTAGAGCCGGTTGGGGCGCCCTTTGCCTCGCAGACACTAGCTCCGCCCTTTCATGCGCTTACAGAGTTTCTTATAAGCTATTACGACATCCCGCCTGACCGCTAGGTAACCCCTATGAAATCCCTTTTCAAAAAAATAATTGTAAAACTTCTGTTGTGGGAAAGCCGTGCGGTGCTACACCGGTACAAACCAAAGATTGTTGCGGTGACTGGGAGCGTGGGAAAAACCTCTGCTAAAGATGCGATCTTTAGTGTGCTTGCCGGCAGCGTGCATGTGCGTAAGAGCCAGAAGAGCTTTAACAGCGAGATCGGCCTGCCCTTAACTATTTTGGGCGTGCAGAATGCCTGGAATAACCCGCTCAAGTGGCTGCAAAATCTTGCTGACGG
>CAZXKI010000035.1:0-7864 GCA_964641145.1 uncultured Candidatus Saccharibacteria bacterium
CTAAAGCCAACGTAAGGGGGGTAGAAGCAGCCCGCCTTCCGGAGCTCGGGGTACAGACTATCATTGCCAACACCTATCATTTGTATCTCTCGCCAGGCGAAAAGCTGGTAGAGCAGGCGGGCGGCGTAGGAGAGTTTATGCAGTTTAAGGGCCCCACCATGACCGACTCGGGGGGCTTCCAGGTATTTTCTTTGGGCGAGGGGTTTGGTAAAAAACTTTCTAAGTTTCTTCCGGAGGAAGCTGCAAAAGAAGAAGGAGTTGCAGTGTATGACGAAGAGTTAGCGACCAGTCATGGCAAACTTGCTGTTGTTGATGAAGAAGGGGTGTCGTTTACCTCGCACCTAGACGGCACCCTGCATCGCTTTACTCCCGAGCGTTCTATAGAGATCCAGCATGGACTTGGCGCTGATATTATTTTTGCCTTCGACGAATGCACTTCTCCTGCCGCTGATCACGACTACCAAAAAGAGGCGATGGACCGCACGCACCGCTGGGCGCTGCGCAGTCTAAAAGCTCACCGTCAAAACGTTAAAAAAAATAACGAGCAGGGCATCTACGGCATTGTGCAGGGCGGCCGCTACCCGGACTTGCGTATCGAAAGTGCCAAAGAAATTGCCTCAATGGATTTTGACGGCTTTGGCATCGGGGGCTCGTTTAGCAAGCACGACCTCTTAGGTATTTTAGACAAAGTCACTACTGAACTCCCTAAGGAAAAGCCGCGGCACTTGCTTGGTATTGGCGAGCCGGAAGATTTGTTTATTGGCGCTGCGGCAGGGTGCGACACGTTCGACTGTGTGCTGCCTACCCGTAACGGCCGTACGGGTGGTATTTACACACGTCATGGCAAAATACAGATTCCTAACGCGGAGTATAAAAACGACTTTACGCCGCTCGATCCGGAATGTTCGTGCCCTGTGTGCAAAACCTACACACGCGCCTATATTGCCCACTTGTTTAGAAGCAAAGAAATGCTCGGCCCTATACTCGCAAGCCAGCACAATCTTTATTTTCTTGCCAATCTCACCAAAGAAATCCGCGAATCTATTGTTGACGGCACGTTTGAGCAGTTTAGGAACGAGTTTCTAGGTACGTATCAAAAATGATACAGTTAGCGGATGGCCGGGTTTAAGATCAAATCTGCCTATACGCCTGCGGGCGACCAGCCCAAGGCAATAGAGGCGCTTGTAAAAGGTGTTAAAAAGGGGGAGCGTCACCAGACGCTTCTTGGCGTAACCGGCTCGGGCAAAACTTTTACCGTTGCCAACGTTATCGAGGCAGTGCAAAAGCCTACACTGGTTATCGCACACAACAAAACGCTGGCAGCACAGCTCGCACAGGAGTATCGCGAGTTTTTCCCCGATGCTGCTGTGCACTACTTTGTGTCCTACTACGACTACTATCAGCCGGAGGCCTATATTCCGCACAGCGACACGTACATAGAAAAGGAGGCGCAGATCAACGAAGAGATTGAGCGTCTGCGTCACGCCTCAACTCAGGCTCTGCTTACCCGAAGCGACGTTATTATTGTTGCCTCCGTTTCGTGTATTTACGGCTTGGGTTCACCGGACGAATATAAGCAAGCGCTTATTGAGATTGGTCCGGGGGTTACCAAGAATCGCGCCGAGCTTATCCGTGAGCTTATTGGTATTTATTTTGAACGTACCACGGCTGACCTTACTCCCGGCACCTTCCGCGCTATTGGCAATGCGATTGAGATTATGCCTACCCATGAGCGTGCTATCTACCGGGTAGAGTTTGGAGCTGTTGGTGTAGAAAAGGTGCGTGTTATAGACCCTATTACTCGAGCAGAAAAAGAAAGTGTTAAGTCTGTATTTGTTTTTCCTACCAAACACTACGTAACGCCCGAGCAGGAGACTGCGCGCGCGATGGCGCAGATTAAAGAAGAGCTTAAAGAGCAGCTGGCTAAGTTTGAGCGGCAAGGGAAGCTGCTTGAGGCTGAGCGTATCAAGCGTCGCACCAATCACGACCTCGCGCTTATTAAAGAGATCGGCTACTGCAACGGTATCGAGAACTATTCCCGCCACTTCGACGGCCGCAAGCCTGGCGAGCCGCCGTATACACTGCTCGACTACTTCCCCAAAGGTTTTCTCACCGTGATAGACGAAAGTCATGTAACTGTGCCGCAAATTGGCGGTATGTATGCCGGTGACCGCGCGCGTAAAGAAACGCTTGTAGACTTTGGCTTCCGCTTGCCATCTGCAATAGACAACCGCCCCTTGATGTTTGAAGAGTTTGAGAAACGCGTAGGGCAGACTATTTATACCTCTGCGACGCCAGGCAAGTATGAAAAACAACATTCGGGCAACAATGTAGTCGAGCAGATTATTCGCCCGACTGGTCTTATTGACCCTGAGATAATCGTGCGTCCAGTAACGGGTCTGGACGGCGCGCCAGGCCAGGTGCAGGACTTTTTGGAAGAAGTCGATAAAGTGATAGCCAACAAAGGCCGCATCATGGTCACGACACTTACTAAAAAGATGGCCGAAGATTTGGCAGAGTTTTTGAAGGATAAACAGATTAAGGCTGCCTACCTGCATAGCGACGTAGAGACGCTTGACCGCATTACGACGCTTACCGACTTGCGCAAAGGCGAGTATGACGTGCTGGTGGGCGTTAACCTCTTGCGTGAAGGCCTCGACCTCCCAGAAGTACAGCTGGTTGCTATCTTGGATGCTGACAAATCGGGCTTTTTGCGCAGCGAGACCTCGCTCATTCAGACTATTGGCCGTGCCGCACGTAACGTAGAGGGCAGGGTGATTCTCTATGCTGACGAAATGACGACGCAGCTCAAGTTTGCGATAGATGAGACCAACCGCCGCCGTGAGATACAGGTGGCATATAACAAAAAACACGGGATTACTCCGCAGACGGTTAAGAAAGCAATCAAAGATATCACCGAAGAGCTGCGCAGCGAGCATGGCAAAGCGGTGAATCAGATGATGGCGCTGGAAAAGAGCGAATATAAAAAAGATCCGCGCAAATTTATCACCGCAAAACGCGCCGAGATGGCGGAAGCTGTTAAAAACCTCGACTTTGAAACCGCGGCCTTAATCCGCGACGAAATATATGCCCTAAGCGGGCAAACGAGCGAGGGGAAGCCAAAGGCTCCTAGACGTTCAAAATAAACTCCTATAGACTTTTAAGTGGCTGATGGTGCTTGGGAGGCTGATGATGTACAGAGAAGTTCCTGACTCGAGAGGCCCTGTCTATTTTTGGATCACGCTCGTGATTGCCTGCGCTACCTATCGTGACGCTGGCGAGTGGGCGATGTGGGCTTGGGGGCTCATATAAGAAATGAAGAGGCCGGCGCAAGCGCCGGCCTTCGAGTTCTTGTGCGTCATGTCGCAGCCTGGTGGGGTGCACCGTAGACGAACCGGTGTACGGTGCCGCGAGGCCATCCACGCTCCTGTTCGATGATATGAGCCAGGTCGATATCCTGACCCTGCTCCATATCGAAGAGGGACTTCTGACACTCCTCGGCGACCGCATAGAGCGTGTCTTCAGGGACGTCCTCAGGCGATACTGAGTAGTGCATCAAGGTCGTGACCGGAGTCTGTAGATGGGGGGACTTCAGCATCCACCACCACTCATCGACTCTGCTCCCGAACGTCTTGATAAGCCCTAAGGCCACTTCACGCTCGGTCGGAACTCTCGTCATATGCCTGCTCCTTGTGCGGTTTCCGTTCCGCTTTTAAAGTACGCCGAATTTGGTATACTGTCTATACCCTTAAACGGGACATAGCCTACCCCTCGGAGAAACCCGAGGGCTGAGTTCGTGGGTAAAAAGTTGTGTACACACTGTTATGGAAGAGAATATTCATATCAAGGGCGCAAAGACTCATAACCTCAAGAATGTCAGCCTCACGATCCCGCGAGGCAAGATGGTCATATTTACTGGTTTGTCGGGGAGCGGCAAGTCATCTTTGGCCTTCGACACTATTTTTGCCGAAGGCCAGCGTCGCTATGTAGAAAGCTTGTCTGCCTACGCGCGCCAGTTCTTGCGCCAGATGCAGAAACCCGACGTCGAAGAGATTACTGGACTCTCGCCAGCGATTTCAATCGACCAAAAGTCACGCTCTAACAACCCGCGTTCAACTGTGGCTACTATTACAGAGATTTACGACTATCTACGTATTTTATATGCCCGTGTCGGCAAGCCGCACTGCCCAACCTGCGGCCGCGAGATCAAAAAACTTTCCAACGAAGAAATCATCCAAAGTGTGATTGATGGGGTGACTAAACACGCCCCCAAAAAAGTTAAGAAGGTGATGGGTGTCGATATCAACGAAGACACGGTCAAGATCTTTGCGCCGGTTGTCGTGGGCCGTAAGGGTGAGTATTACCAGCTCTTGTATGATTTGCTCGGCAAAGGGTATGAGAAGGTAAAGGTGGATGGCGAGCTTAAGTCGCTGCGTTCACAGATCATTCTTTCTAAATACAAAAAGCACGATATTGATGTGCTGGTAGACGAAATCTTGGCAGGGGATTTTGCTAAAAAGCAAAGCGGGGCGCTTGAGCGCCTAAGTGAGTCGGTAGAGCGTGCGCTAACAGAGTCTGACGGCTTGGTAAAGGTAGAAGATGCTCATGGCGAGCGGCTGATCTCGGCTAAGTTTATGTGTCCGTACGACGGGTTTTCATTCCCTGAGGTAGAGCCGCGTCTTTTCTCCTTTAACTCGCCGTATGGCGCGTGTCCTGCCTGCAACGGTCTTGGCACTAAACACTTTATGGGCGAGGAGCCGTGCCCGGTATGTAACGGCGCGCGCCTGCGCCCAGAGGCTCTTAACGTCTGGCTGGGAGAAAAGACGAACATTGTAGACACCACCACACTCTCGATCAAAAAAGCATACGACTTTTTTGAAGAGCTTGAGTTGTCTAAAAAAGATCAGGAGATTTCAAAAACGGTGATTAAAGAGATCACCTCACGTCTTAAGTTTATGCTCGATGTGGGTCTCGACTACCTTACGCTCGACCGCCGCGCCAACACACTCTCCGGCGGTGAGGCGCAGCGTATCCGCCTTGCATCCCAGCTTGGCTCAGGGTTGGTGGGTGCGCTCTACGTGTTGGATGAACCGACGATTGGCTTGCACCAGCGCGACAATGAGCGTCTGATCAAAACGCTGGTAAATCTGCGTGACCTTGGCAACACCATTATCGTGGTCGAGCACGACGAAGACACGATCTATGCCGGCGACTTTTTGGTAGATATTGGCCCGGGCGCGGGCGTGCGCGGTGGCAATGTGGTAGTTGCTGACTACTTAGACAAACTTCTAACCGCCAAGAAGAACGACAGCGGTTCGCTCACCCTTGCGTACTTGCGCGGCGAGAAGATGGTGCCAATACCTGAGGAGCGCAGGGAAAAAGATAAAGGCTCGATAAAAATCAGTGGCGGCAAGGCGTTTAACATCGACAACCTGTCGGTAGAAATCCCGCTGCAACGCTTAGTTGCTATAACCGGTGTCTCTGGCTCGGGCAAATCAACCTTCCTGTACGATATTTTGTATGAAAACTTGCGGGCCCGCTTCGACAAGCGGTATCGCACCAACAAGGTATATAACGCTGCCAAATTTGAGGGTGCAGAACATCTCTCTCGTGCCATATTGATCGACCAAAGTCCGATTGGCCGCACCCCACGCTCTAACCCAGCTACCTACACCGGCGCGTTTACCTTTATTCGTGACATGTTTGCCGAGACGACAGAAGCCCGCGCAAGAGGGTGGAAGTCGAGCCGGTTCTCATTTAACGTGCCGCAAGCGCGCGGAGGCGGCCGCTGTGAGGCCTGCGAAGGCAATGGCGTGATTGCAGTAGAAATGTCGTTTTTGCCGACGGTGTATGTAACCTGCGACATCTGCAACGGCAAGCGGTTTATGAAGGAGACGCTTGAAGTTAAGTATAAAAAGAAAAGCATCTACGACGTCTTGGAGATGAGTATCGAAGAGGCGATAGAGTTCTTCCAGGATATTCCGGCGATTTATGACCGTCTGAAGACCTTGCAGGAGGTGGGCTTGGGGTACTTGAAGCTGGGCCAATCGGCAACTACGCTTTCTGGTGGCGAAGCACAGCGCGTTAAAGTATCTGCCGAGCTCTACAAGCCACATCTGCAAAAGACTATCTACTTGCTCGATGAGCCTACGGTAGGTTTGCACTACGAAGACGTACAGAAGCTGATTGATATCTTGAACCGCCTCGTAAATGCGGGTAACTCTGTCGTGCTTATCGAGCACAATATGGACATTATTAAAAACGCCGACTGGCTGTTGGACTTTGGGCCGGAAGGGGGAGTGGGCGGCGGCAAGCTTATCGCTAAAGGCACGCCAGAAGACGTTGCCAACAATAAAAATTCCTACACCGGCAAATACTTGAAGCGAGTGCTCAAGGGAAGATAAGAAGTAGTAACGGCGTCCCTCAGGACGCCGCTTTTACTCGTTGCTGCTGCTCGCGTATAGACCGATGGATGGGCATGCCTTCTTTAAAAAGTTCGTCCCACCGCTTGTCGGCCTCTCCTTTTGGCTCTTCGCCAAAGCAGAGTATGAAGACTCGACGCCAGTAGCGCGGGCAAAACTCTGGCGCATAGGTGCAGCCAGGCTCTGCACAAGACCCTTGTGCAGCTAAAAGAGCGTTACGCAAGGCAACGTTCGGTATCATTAAAAGAACTCCTGATTGTAGACCCTAAAGTATTAAGATAACACAGTATTGTAGTTCACCAATCCACAGATGTTACTTAAAAATGCAAGATATACCGTGACGAACATCAAAGGCCCGCCGGTTGCTACCGGCGGGCCCAATTCGTTGCGCTACGCGCGCGCTATTTCTCTGGCGCTCACCTTGTTGAGGGCGGCGACCAGGCTCGTCCAGCTGGGGTGGGGCGGCACATCCTTTCTCTTAAAGATGCGCCGTGGCGTGATCTGAGGAACGGGAGGAAGTGCAACCGGAGTGGGGCGGAACCCATTCTCCTTTATCACCTTCTCCCAGAAGGCGGGCTGTTGTGCTGGATTGTTGGCCAGATTGTACAAGGCACCCGCGCCTCTCTTCTCGAGAGCCCTGCGGGCAGAGTCGATAGGTATGATCTCGGGCCGAGAGGAGATAATCCTCTCGATGTCCTTCTTCCTGCTCATGATGACGGTGCTCCCCTCTAGATTTTTAGTGAACGTGAAGATCTCGTTGGCACACAAAGTATCACTCTTATGGTATACTGTCAAATGTGACCCTAGAGCAATTCAAAAAGATAGCCAAAAAAATGCCCGACACGCCGGGAGTGTACTTCTTTTTAGACAAGCAAAAGAAGGTTCTCTACATTGGCAAAGCGACTTCTCTGCGTGACCGCGTGCGCAGCTACTTTGCCGCCGACCTTTTGGTAACTCGTGGCCCCCTTATCGTCTCGATGATAGAAAAAGCGCATACGATAGACTGGCGCGAGACTGACTCTGTGCTTGAAGCGCTTATTTTGGAAGCCAATCTGATCCACAACTATAAGCCCAAGCATAATACCGACCTTAAAGACGACAAAAGCTGGAATTATGTAGTAGTCACTAAAGAAAACTTTCCGCGTGTATTAGTAATACGAGGTCGGGATCTTGCTTCACAAAAGCTCCCTCGCTCCGGAGAGATGAACATGAGCCCTACTCCTGCGCGAGGGACTTTTGTTTCGCCTCTTTACACGTTTGGGCCATTTCCGCACGGCCTGCAGTTGCGCGAAGCGATGAAGCTGATCCGCAAGATCTTCCCGTATCGCGACACGTGTACTCCCGCTGAAGATCTGACTAAGGTGGGGAAGAAGCCCAAGGCCTGCTTTAACGCTCACATTGGCTTGTGCCCAGGCGTTTGCTCTGGTGTTATTTCTAAAACC